>DATEOM010000533.1:0-2788 GCA_035274105.1 Microbacterium sp. | reverse complement strand
GCTTCGACAGGCTCAGCGACCGGTCCGGTCCCTGAGCTCGTCGAAGGGCGCCTCGACCTGAAAGGCCGGCTATGACCGTCATCCACCACCTCCGCGTCCACCGCAGCGACGAGCACCTCGCGCGCGAGGGGCAGCTCGCGTGGCACATCGCCGAGGTCGCCGCCGACCCCGTCGAGGTCGACCAGGACGTCATCGACATGATCATCAACCGCGTCATCGACAACGCGGCGGTGGCGGCGGCATCCCTCACCCGTGCCCCGGTGAGCGCGGCCCGCCAGCAGGCGCTCGACCACGCGGTGTCGGTCGGCGGCTCGGGCGCCACGGTGTTCGGCTGCGCCCTGGACCGCAAGACCAGCCCGGAGTGGGCGGCGTGGGCGAACGGCGTGGCCGTGCGCGAGCTCGACTACCACGACACCTTCCTCGCCGCGGAGTACTCGCACCCGGGCGACAACATCCCGCCCATCGTCGCGGTCGCGCAGCACGTCGGCGCCGACGGCGCGGCCCTGGTGCGGGGGCTGGCGACCGGGTACGAGATCCAGATCGACCTGGTGCGTGCGATCAGCCTGCACAAGCACAAGATCGACCACGTCGCCCACCTCGGCCCGTCGGCCGCGGCCGGCATCGGCACCCTCCTCGGCCTCGACGTCGAGACCATCTACCAGGCCGTCGGCCAGGCCCTTCACACCACGACGGCGACGCGCCAGTCGCGCAAGGGCGAGATCTCGACGTGGAAGGCGCACGCGCCCGCGTTCGCGGGGAAGCTGGCGGTGGAGGCCGTGGACCGGGCGATGCGCGGCGAGACCTCGCCGAGCCCGATCTACGAGGGCGAGGACGGTGTGATCGCGTGGCTGCTGGACGGGCCGGACGCCTCGTACGAGGTGCCGCTGCCAGGCCAGGGGGAGCCGAAGCGCGGCATCCTCGACTCGTACACGAAGGAGCACTCGGCCGAGTACCAGGCGCAGGCGTGGATCGACCTGGCCCGCAAGCTCCACGGCGAGCACCCCGAGCTGACCTACCCCGAGAACGTGGAGTCGATCGTGCTCCACACGTCGCACCACACGCACTACGTGATCGGCTCGGGCGCGAACGACCCGCAGAAGTACGACCCGACGGCCTCGCGCGAGACGCTCGACCACTCGATCCCGTACATCTTCGCGGTCGCCCTGCAGGACGGCGGCTGGCACCACGTCGACTCGTACCTCCCGGCGCGCGCCGGGCGGGAGGACACGGTCGCGCTGTGGCAGAAGATCACCACCGCCGAGGATGCGGAGTGGACGCGCCGCTATCACTCCGAAGACCCGGACGAGAAGGCGTTCGGCGGTCGCGTGGAGATCCGCCTCACCAACGGTGAGACCATCGTGGACGAGATCGCGGTCGCCGACGCGCACCCCCTCGGTGCCCGGCCCTTCGCCCGTGAGGACTACGTGCGCAAGTTCCGGCTGCTGGCCGAGCCGGTGCTGTCGGCGCAGGAGATCGAGCGCTTCCTCGACCTCGCCGAGCGCCTGCCCGAGCTCACCGCCGACGAGGTGCAGCAGCTCACCATCGTTGCCGACTTCGGCGTTCTCGCGAGCGCCCCGGCGCCGAAGGGGCTGTTCTGATGCGGTGCGCGGCCTCACAGACTTCGCAGAATCGCACGAAGCTCGCAGTGGTTCGCGCGATGGCTGCGAGGAACGACGGATGCTGCGAACCCTGTGAAGCGAGGAGCGCCTGATGCTGTACTCGACCATTCCCGCGCACGAGAAGCGGCGGCTGTTCCGGGAGCGGCTCGCGTCGGGTGAGCTGCTCAGGTTCCCGGGCGCCTTCAACCCGCTGAGCGCCCGGCTGATCGAGCGCAAGGGCTTCGAGGGCGTCTACATCTCGGGTGCGGTGCTCAGCGCCGACCTGGGGATGCCCGACATCGGGCTGACGACGCTCACCGAGGTGGCGGCCCGCGGTCAGCAGATCGCGCGCATGACCGACCTGCCGGCGATCATCGACGCCGACACCGGCTTCGGCGAGCCGATGAACGTCGCCCGCACCATCCAGACCCTCGAGGACGCCGGCCTCGCCGGCACCCACATCGAGGACCAGATCAACCCGAAGCGGTGCGGCCACCTCGACGGCAAGGCCGTGGTCGACGAGAACACGGCGATCAAGCGCATCCGCGCGGCCGCCGACGCCCGCCGCGACCCGAACTTCCTCATCATGGCGCGCACCGACATCCGCGCCGTCGAGGGTCTGGATGCCGCGACCGACCGCGCGAAGGCGCTCGTGGACGCGGGGGCCGACGCGATCTTCCCGGAGGCGATGCGCACGCTCGACGAGTTCGCCGCGATCCGCGCCGCCGTGGACGTGCCGATCCTCGCCAACATGACCGAGTTCGGCAAGTCCGAGCTGTTCTCGGTCGACCAGTTGCGAAGCGTCGGCGTCAACATCGTGATCTGGCCGGTCTCACTGCTGCGGATCGCGATGGGCGCAGCATCCCGCGCTCTCGATACCCTGCTCGATGAAGGCCACCTCACCTCCCGGCTCGGCGAGATGCAGCACCGCGCCGACCTCTACGACCTCATCGACTACGAGCAGTACAACCACTTCGACCAGGACGTCTTCAACTTCCAGATCCAGCGCTGATTCGCGAAGGAGCGATCATGACCGATCCCGACATCAAGAAGGGCCTCGCCGGCGTCGTCGTGGACTACACGGCGGTGTCGAAGGTGAATCCCGAGACGAACTCGCTGCTGTACCGGGGGTATCCGGTGCAGGAGCTGGCGGCGACGCAGCCGTTCGAGGCGGTCGCGTACCTGCTGTG
>DATEOM010000532.1:0-2323 GCA_035274105.1 Microbacterium sp. | reverse complement strand
CGCCCCATGTGGGTCTCGCGGGGCGATAGCGTCAGGTGCGACTACGGACCCATGGGAGTGATCGAATGCCGCTTCGTCTGAGCCCGACCTTCCGCGACGCCCTCGCGAAGGCCGACCGCCCTCTCGCGGGCATCTGGGTCTGCTCGGGCTCGCCGCTGGTCGCCGAGATCTGCGCGGGTTCGGGCATGGACTGGGTGCTCATCGACATGGAGCACTCCCCCAACGGTCTCGAATCGGTGCTCGCCCAACTGCAGGCCGTCGGCGGCTACCCCGTCACTCCGGTCGTGCGCGTGCCGATCGGCGACGTCGTGACGATCAAGCAGGTGCTCGACCTCGGAGCCCAGAACCTGCTCGTGCCAATGGTGTCGTCGCGGACGGATGCCGAGGCCGCCGTCGCGGCCGTGCGCTATCCCCCGCGGGGCACGCGTGGCGTGGGCTCCGCGCTCGCGCGGTCCGCGCGGTGGAACCGCGTCGACGGCTACCTCCAGAACGCGGACGACCATGTGTCGCTCTTCGTCCAGATCGAGACCGCCGCGGGCGTCGAGGCGGCCGCCGAGATCGCCGCCGTCGACGGCGTCGACGGCGTGTTCGTCGGCCCCTCCGACCTCGCCGCGTCGATGGGCGTGCTGGGCCAGCAGACCCACCCCGACGTCGTGGGCGCCGTGCGCCGCGCCTTCGAGGCCGTGCGTGCCGCCGGCAAGCCCGTCGGGGTCAATGCGTTCGACCCGGCCGCCGCCGACGCCTACCTGGAGGCCGGTGCCTCGTTCGTGCTCGTGGGCGCCGATGTCGCGCTCCTCGCCCGCGGCTCCGAAGCGCTCGCCGCCCGCTTCATCCCGGCGGACCCCGCCGAGGAGCGCGCCTCGTACTGACGCGCGGGCGCTGCGGCGCAGCATCCGTTCCCCTCCACGTCCGATCCCGGCTCGCGGTGTTCTGCGCGAGTCGACCCGTTCCGCGCGCGCGGAACACCACAAGTCGTGCGGAACGTACCGACCCGCGCGAGGGAGCCCCGTCAACCCCGCCCACGGGGAACGCCGGCGTGACACGCTGGGGTCATGAAGCGCGACGTCTCCAGCCGCATCACCCTGAACGTCACCGAGCCCGCCGAACTGGTGTTCGCCGTCGCGGCCTCCCGCCACTACTCCCCCGAATCCGAACGACTCGCCGCGACCGTCGACGGAGAAGCCGTCGAGCTCGAAGAGCTCCTCGACGCGCACGGCACGCGACTGCACCGGGTGCTCGCCCCGGCGGGTGCCTTCGTGCTGGAGTACAGCGCCGCGCTCCCCGACGGCGAGCACCCCGCCGGGGACGACGTCGAGCGGCTCGTCTTCCTCCGCCAGAGCCGCTACGCCGAGTCCGACACCCTGGCCCCGACCGCAGCAGCCGAGTTCCGTGGCATCGACGGGGCCGCCGAGCTGCTCGCAGCGGTGTCATCGTGGGTCGGCACGCGGCTCTCCTACGTGCCCGGCTCTTCGCTTCCCACCGATGGGGCCGTCCGCACCCTGCTCGCCCGTCAGGGCGTCTGCCGGGATTACGCGCACCTGTGCATCGCGCTGCTGCGCGGGCTCGGCATCCCGGCGCGCATGGTCGCGGTGTACGCGCCGGGGCTCACCCCGATGGACTTCCACGCCGTCGCCGAGGCCTGGATCGACGGCGCGTGGCGAGCGGTCGACGCCACGACGCTCGCCCCGCGCTCGAGCCTGGTCCGCATCGCGACGGGAAGGGACGCGGCCGACACGGCGTTCCTCACCGTGGTCTCCGGGCGCGCCGACCTCGTCGACCTGGCAGTCACCGCCACCGCCGACGCGCTGCCAGACGACGACCTGACGCAGCTGGTCTCCATCGCCTGAGCGCGCCTGGTGCTGACGCGCAGGCCCGGGGGCGCAGCATCCGTTCCCCTCCGTCGTCGTGACGTGGCACAGTGAATCCATGAAGAAGTGGGTCGTGCGGTTCGCGTCGCTGCTGGTGTTCAACATCGTCGTGCTGCTGATCGTCGGCTGGCTCACGCCCGCGCGCGTCGGCTGGGCGGCCCTCTGGGCGGGCATCGTGCTGACGGCGCTCGTCATCTGGATCAAGCCGCTCGTCGAGAAGTGGTTCCGCTCGATGGCGGCGAAGTCGGCGAACCAGCGCACGAAGGCCGGCGAGAAGCTCGTCGAGTTCCTGCTCGCGTTCGCCGTCGCCTTCCTCGTCTGGATCGTCACCGTCGTCTTCACCGGCGTCTCGATCGGCGGCGGCATCTTCGGCGCGTTCTGGGGCTGGGTCATCCCGCCGGTGATCCTCCTCATCGGCTGGGCGATCTACGGCGCCATCGACGACAGGGTCGAGA
>DATEOM010000531.1:0-2273 GCA_035274105.1 Microbacterium sp. | reverse complement strand
TCCGCCCTTGGCCGGGCGGACCGGAACAAGGAGGTCAAGGATGGAAACCAGCATCGTCGGCGTGGGAGTGGGGATCACAGATCGCTTCCGCGGTGTCGTCGAGGAGAAGGCCCTCCGCATCGAGAACCTCGCCCCGCGCGCGCAACGCGTGGATGTCAAGGTCACGCACCGCGCGTACCACAACGGCCGTGTGGAGGACGAGACCGTCGAGCTCACCGTCAACGGCAAGGGGCCCGTCATCCGGGCCGAGGCCACCGACGGCGACAAGTTCACCGCACTGGACCTCGCGGTCGACAAGCTGTGCGAACAGCTGCGCCGCGCGAAGGACAAGCGCGTCGACGCGCGCAACCACCCCCGCGGCGCCAAGTTCGAGAAGGGCAGCGGCGCACTCGAGGGGATCGATCTGCAGCCGGCGTCCGTCGACGTGCTTCGTGCCGTCGCCACCGGCGAGATCCCGATCGTCACGGGCAACGAAGAGGAAGAGGGCTACACGCCCGTCGTGATCCGCACGAAGGAGTTCCACCCCGAGTGGATGTCGGTCGAAGAGGCCGTCGATCGCATGGAGCTGGTCGGCCACGACTTCTTCCTGTTCATCGACGCGCGCACCGACCACCCGAGTGTCGTCTACCGGCGCAAGGGCTGGGACTACGGCGTGATCTCGCTGTCCACGCAGGCGCAGCCGGAGGAGCTCGCGTCCTGACACATTCTCCGAGGGGTGCGGTCGGTTCGGCGGCCGCACCCCTCGCGTATGTCCAGGCAGAACGGATGCTGCGGCCCGGCCGGCGCGTGGTGGTATCCGGTATACCCTCGACGGGTCGCGCCGGTGTGGGCGCCGCCGTCCGCTCATCCGTCGAGAGGCACCTGACGTGATCATCCGCAATGCCCGCCCGTGGGGCGCCGACGCCGCAGACATCGTCCTCGAGGGCGACCGCATCCTGGAGATCCGGCCGCACGACGGCTCGGCACCGGCCACCGCGGGCGACGTCGACGGCCGTGGCCGACTCCTGCTGCCGTCGTTCAGCGACGTGCACGTGCACCTCGACTCCTCGCGCATCGGCCTGCCGTTCCGCCCGCACACGGGAGCGCCGGGCGTGTGGGGCATGATGCTCAACGACCGGAACAACTGGCGGAACACCGACGTGCCGCACGCCGAGATCGTCGCGGGCACGCTCGAGCAGATGATCGCGAAGGGCACGACACGCGTGCGCACCTACGCGCAGGTCGACGTCGACTGCAAGCTCGAGAAGTTCGACTCGGTGCTCGCCGCGAAGGAGAGGTTCCGCGGGCACGCGGACGTGCAGATCATGACGTTCCCGCAGGCCGGCATCCTGCGGGAGGCCGGCACCGTCGAGTACCTCGAGGAGTCGCTGAAGCAGGGCGCCGACGTCATGGGCGGCATCGACCCGAGCCAGCTCGACCGCGACCCGGTCAAGCACCTCGACATCGTGTTCGCGCTCGCCGAGAAGTATCAGGTCGAGATCGACATCCACCTGCACGAGCCCGGCGCCCTGGGCGTGTTCAGCACCGAGCTCGTGCTCGAGCGCACGCGCGCGCTGGGCATGCAGGGCAAGGTCACGCTGTCGCACGCCTACGATCTCGGCTCGGTCTCGGAGGCCGTGAGCCGCCGCCTCATCGACGAGTTCGCCGAGCTCGACATCGCGATGGCGACCGTGGCGCCGTCGACCACCGGGCACCTGCGCCTCGTCGATCTCGCCGAGGCCGGCGTGCGCGTGGGCCTCGGCGAAGACGGCCAGCGGGACTACTGGAGCCCGTACGGCAACTGCGACATGCTCGACCGCACGTGGCAGCTCGCCTTCGTCAACGGCTTCCGCCGCGACGACCACATCGAGCTCGCGCTCGCCGTCGCCACGATGGGCGGCGCCTCGATCATGAGCCATGCGTCGCCGCGGGTGGCCGGTGTCGGTGACCGGCCGGGCGTCGCGGTCGGCGACCGCGCCGACCTCGTGCTGGTCGACGGTGAGACGCCGACGAGCGCGGTGATGGACCGGGGCTCAGACCGTACGGTGATCCACGACGGCCGTGTCGTGGCCGACGGGCTGCGGGTGCTCGCCCTCTGACCGCTCCCCGGCCTGCTCATCCCCGTGCCGGCCAGGGTCGGGGTGGCACCGGGGTCGAGCCGGCGGGGTCAGTCGATGAAGCCGTCCAGGATGCTGCCGATGACGAGGCCGCCGAGGATGCCGCCCATGAGGTCGCTCCCGCCGCCGCGCCGGCCGCCGCCCCACCCGCCGCCGTAGCCCTGCTGGCCGTACCCG
>DATEOM010000530.1:0-8950 GCA_035274105.1 Microbacterium sp. | reverse complement strand
GGGCGTGAACGCGCTCGGCGAGGGCGAGCGGTCGGCGGCGACGGCATCCGTCACCCTCCCGGAGGTCGCGTCGAACGACGGCGCGAAGACGGCCCCCGCCAAGGGTGTGCTCTCGTCGAACGACGGATGGGACACCGGCCTGAAGGACGGCACGTTCCAGCTGACGATGAACCTGTGGTGGGGCGAGAACGGCTCGCTGTTCAAGCTCTACCGCGACGGCGAGCTCGTCGCCAAGGTGCCGCTCACGATGATGACGCCCGGCGCACAGCGCGCGGTCGTCGACATCACGGGCTTGGTGAACGGCACCTACGTGTTCACCGGTGAGCTGGTCAACTCGAAGGGCACCACCGCGACGCAGCCGCTCACCGTGAAGGTGACGGATGCTGCGCCCGGCAAGCCCGTGCTGTCGAGCGACGCCCGTCACGGCGCAGGGTCTTACACCGTCACGGCCGACCTGTGGTGGGGCACCAACGCCACCTCGTACCGGTTCCTCGAGAACGGCGTGGAGGTCGGGGCGGGAGAGCTGAAGGCCTCGACTCCGAATGCGCAGCGCGCGAGCCTGCCGGTGTCGGGCAAGGCCAAGGGCACATACACCTACACGGTGGAGTTCACCAACGCCGCCGGCACGACGGTGAGCGCCCCGCTCAAGGTGACCGTGACCAAGTAGCCGGGATGACGGATGCCTCGACCCGGCGCTTCGGCGCGGGGCCGAGGCATCCGTCTTCATGGTCTCTGTTCGTGGTCCCGACCTCACCGCACGAGTTCGACAGGTCAACCGGGCTTCTGCAAGCCCGATTCGCATGCTGATCTCCCGTGGAAGTCCGGTTGACCTTTCGGAGGGGGGCGTTCGCTCTGTCGGCGGAGTGGGCTCAGGCGACCTTGCTGTCGATGCCCGGCTCGGCGGCGGGCGCGGTCGACTCCACCTTGCCGCGAATGAAGATGAGCAGCACGAGGCCGAAGACGACGACTGCCGGGTTCCCGAAACCGGCGACGGCGGCGAGAGGGGTGTCGGCCGGGTAGGCGGTGTGCAGGAAGATCGACGGGTCTGTCGTCGCATGGAGCAGGATCGGCCAGATGAGACTGCCCGTGACCCGCAGCGAGAGATACATGAGGATGCCGAAGGTGAACGTGTAGACCAGCTGGAACGCGGTCGCGAACAGCGACTGGCCCGAGAGCAGGTTGCCGGAGTGCAGCGCGGCGAAGAGCGCCGCCGAGACGACGGCGACCGTGATCTCGCGGTACCCGCCCCTGCGCATCAGATTCACCACGAAGCCGCGGGTCAGGAGCTCTTCGGCGAAGCCCACGAAGAGGCCGGCTGCCAGCCACGCGATCACCACGCCGGCGCCGGCCTCGGCGTAATCGACGCTCGCGAAGTGGAGCACGTTGAAGATCAGGACGACGGCGACGGCGATCCACATCCAGCCCCGACCGCGGATCGGCTGCGGTCCGAAGAGCTCACGCAGCCAGCCCACCGACCAGCCGAACACCAGCAGGATGACACCGCCCAGCGCGACCGGGAGGGCGGTGCCCAGCCACACGAGGCTCGCGGTGTCGTCGGCCGAGGCGAGGAGCGGGAGGAACACCAGCGAACCGAGCTGCCAGAGCACGTAATAGGCGACGACGAGAAGCAGCGAACGCCACCATCCGCCGCGCTCCCAGAAACGCCGCCATGCTGAAGGGTTCCCGCTCTGTGTCATGTGACGAAGTCTAGGTCCGCCCTGGTCGCGGTCGCCGGTTCAGCGGGCGGTGCCCCACAGGCGGTTCGTCTGGGCGTGCGCCGTGAGCAGGTCTTCGCGGGCCGCCTCGAGTGCGCGCTGCGCGTCGATGAAGGCGTCCCGTGCCTCGACGAGGCGTACCGGAACCCCGTCGTCCAGGCTCCCGATGCTGAAGCTGTGCGTCCATGACATGTCGTCCTCCTCTCGCGCGAGCCGGATCTCGGCGCGCCCCCGAACCGGCCGGAGAGGTGTCTCCCCGGTGCCGTGCCACGACGCTAGACAGCAGCATCCATCCCGTCCACGGCGCGGTGAAACACCAGGACACGGGCGGTAACGCGCGGGCGGATGGCGTCCCGCCGCGCGCGCGGTCAGCGCTCGAGCACCTCGCCGAGGATGCGTGCCGCGTCGGGGAAGCGGCGGGGGTCTTCGCTGGAGTAGTTGAGGCGGATGAAGGGGCCCGAGGGCTCGGCGGGAAACCACTCGTCGCCGACCGCGACGATGAGGCCCCGCGCCTCCGCCTCGCGGACGACGAGGCCCGCGTCTGTGCCGTCGGGAAGGCGCGCCCAGAGGTTCAGCCCGCCGCCCGGGGTCGCGTCGACGTGGGCGGCGGGCGCATGCTCGCGCAGGCTGTCGAGCAGGAGATCACGGCGGCTGCGCAGCTGCCCGCGCAGGCCCCTGAGGTGGGAGCGCCACGACGGCTGGGTGACGACGTCGAGCGCCGCCGCCTGCAGGAGCCCGCTCACGTACATGGACTCGGCAGCGCGATCGGTGAGGATGCGCTCGCGGGCGGGGCCGCGGGCGATGACGGCCGCGACCCGCAGCGCGGGCGAGACGCTCTTGGTGAGCGAGCGGAGGTAGATGACATGGCCGTCGTCGTCCTGCGCCGCGATCGGGCGCGGGTCGGCGTCGATCGCCAGATCGTGGGCCCAGTCGTCCTCGATGAGGAACGCGCCGCGCCGGCGCACGATCTCGAGGATCGCGTCGGCGGTCGCCTTCGGCCACTGCGCACCGGTGGGGTTGGCGAACGTCGGCTGCGCGTAGAACGCGCGGGCACCGGTGCGCTGCAGCGCCCGCTCGACCTCGTCGGGGTCGGGGCCGTGGGCTCCCGACGGCACCGGCACGAGGGTCACTCCCGCCTGCTCGGCCGCGAGCATCGCTCCCCAGTAGGTGGGCGACTCGATCACGAGCGGCCGGCCGGTGCCGACCACGGCGCGGAAGATCGACGACAGGCCGCTCTGGCTGCCCGAGATGATGAGCACGTCGCGCGCCGACGGAGGGGTGATCCCGGCCGGGGTCGCCGCGGCGAGCTCGTGGGCGAACCAGTCCTGCAGCTCGGGCATCCCGGTGACCGGGGAGCGGGTGATCGCGGCACTCGATCGCGCCGCGCGGGCGACGGCCGCGCGCACCGCGCGTTCCGGAAGGAGATCGGATGCCGGGTACCCGGAGTGCAGGCCGATGGCATCGGGTGCGACCGACCGCTGCGTCGACGACAGCATCGACACGCGGGCCTGCGGAGTGCCGAGCGCCGCTGTCTGCCAGCCGTAGTCGGCGGGTCGCGCGGGGCGCAGCGCGCGGACGAACGTGCCGACGCCGGGACGGCTCTCGACGAGCCCGGCCTCGATGAGCCGCCGCATCGCCTTCTGCACCGTGACCGGGCTCGCCGCGTACTGGCCGACCAGCGCGCGACTGGACGGCAGCTGCGCTCCGGGAGGGGCGGCCGCGATCCACTCGCGGAGTCCTGTCATGATGCGAGCGGTGCTATCCTGACTCATGACAGAACAGAGTAGCGCTACTCTCGCAAGCTCGACAGTGCTACCCCGCCTCGACGGACTCGGGTGGGGAATGGTCGGAATCGTAGCCTTCTCCTTCACACTGCCGTTCACGCGCGTCGCGGTCGGGGGGCTGTCACCGCTCTTCATCGGCTGTGGTCGCGCCGTCGTCGCCGCCGCGCTCGCGGTGCTCGCGCTCTCGATCGCGCGGCACCGGCGGCCGGCTGCCGTTCCCCTGCCGAGCGGTGCCCAGTGGGCGCGGCTGGCGATCGTCGCCGCCGGCGTGGTGGTCGGGTTCCCGCTGCTCACGTCGTTCGCGCTCGTCTCGGTGCCCGCGAGCCACGCGGTCGTGGTGATCGGACTGCTCCCCGCCGCGACCGCGGTCATGGCGGTGCTGCGCGGCCGCGAGCGGCCGGCCGCGTCCTTCTGGGTGTTCGCGGGAATGGGCGCGGTCGCGGCGACGGTGTTCGCATCGTTGCAGAACGGCGGACTCGGCGCCCTGCACGAGGCCGACCTGCTGCTCTTCCTCGCGGTGCTGCTGTGCGCGCTCGGCTACGCCGAGGGCGGCCTGCTCGCCCGTGAACTGGGCGCGTGGCAGACGGTCTCGTGGGCGCTCGTGCTGGCGTCGCCGCTCATGATCGCGGGCGCGGTCGCCGGCTGGCTCCAGCAGCCACCCCACGCCTCGACGGCCGAGTGGGCGGCGTTCGCCTACCTCGCGGTCGTCAGCATGTTCCTCGGGTTCTTCGCCTGGTACCGCGGCCTCGCGATCGGCCCCATCGCGCAGGTCAGTCAGGTGCAGCTGATCCAGCCCGTGCTCGGCATCCTGTGGTCCGCCCTGCTGCTGCACGAGCAGATCGGGCTGCCCACCCTGCTCGGCGGTCTCGCCGTCATCGCGTGTGCCGGACTCGCCGTCCGCACCCGCCTCACCCGGAAGGACGCCTGACGCGCCACACGCCCCGGGTCGCCCGCGCACACCCCCCCCGCTGGCGCAGGCGATGCGGGCCGTGGAGATCAGCGGCTGATGACCTTCGGCGCGGCAACGGCCTTGAGGCCGGCGACGCCGAACTCCTGGCCGTAGCCGGACGCCTTGGTGCCGCCGAACGGCACCATCGGGTTCAGGCCGCCGTGTCCGTTGATCCAGACCGTGCCCGCCTGCAGGCGCTGGGCGACCTCGACGGCGGCGTCTACATCGGCCGACCACACCGAGGCGCCGAGGCCCTGCTCCGACGCGTTCGCGCGGCGGACGGCGTCGTCGACGTCGGAGTAGCGGATCACGGGGATGACGGGGCCGAACTGCTCCTCGTCGACCAGTCGTGCGCCGTCCTCGATGTCGGCGACGACGGTGGCGCGGTAGAACAGCGGGCCGAGCTCGGGTGCGGCCTCGCCGCCCGTGACGACCCGCGCGCCGCGCTCACGGGCGTCGTCGACGAGGTCCTTGACGATGTCGAACTGCTTCTCGTTCTGCAGCGGCCCCAGCACGTTGCCCTCGTCGAGCCCGCGGCCCATCGGCATCGCCTGCGCCATGCCTGCCAGCGTGTCGACGACCTGGTCGTACACGGAGTCGTGCACGTAGAGGCGCTTCAGTGCAGCGCATGTCTGGCCGCTGTTGATGAAGCAGCCCCAGAACAGGTTCTCCGCGATCGCGGCGGGGTCGGTGCCCGGCAGCACGATGCCGGCGTCGTTGCCGCCGAGCTCGAGCGTCAGCCGCGCGAGGTTGCCCGCCGACGACTCGACGATGCGGCGGCCGGTCGCGGTCGATCCCGTGAACATGATCTTGTCGATTCCGGGGTGCCCGGCGATCGCCGCGCCCACCTCGCGGTCGCCCGAGACGACGGTCAGCACGCCGTCGGGAAGGTGCCGGTTGTAGACCTCGGCGAGGGCGAGCACCGACAGCGGGGTGAACTCGCTGGGCTTGACCACCACCGTGTTGCCCATGCGCAGCGACGGTGCGATCTGCCACACCGAGATCATCATGGGCCAGTTCCACGGGCCGATCGCAGCCACGACCCCGAGCGCGTCGTAGTGCACCTCGGCACGGGAGTCCCCGGCCTCGAAGACGACCTCGGGCTCGAGCGGGGTGTCGGCCGCCGTGCGGGTCCACACCGCGCACGCACCCACCTCGAACCGGGCGTTGGGGCCGTCGAGCGGCTTGCCCTGCTCACGGGAGAGGATCTGCGCGAGCTCTTCGGCGTTCGCCTCGAGGTCGTCGGCGATCGCGTTCAGGACGCGGGAGCGTTCCGCGTGGCCGAGTGCGTTCCACGCCGGCTGCGCGGCCCGCGCCGCGGCGATGGCGGCGTCGAGGTCGGCGACGGTGTGGACGGGCGCGTAGCCGATCGTCTCGCGGGTGGCGGCATCCGGAATCGCCCGCCCCTCCGTCTCGGAAACGGTGATGGCGTCCAGAATCGACGTCGCGACGGTCATGGGATCCTCCTCGATCGGGTCTGACTCGATTCTCGGAGGATGCTGCGGGCGGCGGTTGACCGCCCGCGCAGGCTGTTTGACCGCCCGCGCTACGCCGGGCGCACGCCGCTCGGCGGCACGCCGAAGTGGGCGCGGAACGTGCGGCTGAAGTGCGCGGCATCCACGAACCCGTTCGCCAGCGCGACGTCGGTGATCGAGCGGTGCGCCTGCTGCGGGTCGACGAGGGCGTCGTAGCAGCGCTCGAGGCGTCGGGTGCGGATGACCGTGGAGACCGTGGTGCCCTGCTCGTTGAACAGGGCGTGCAGGTGGCGCACCGAGATGAAGTGCGCGGCGGCGATCTGGCCGGGGGAGAGCTCGCTGTCGGAGAGCTGCTGGTCGATGTGGTCGAGCACGCGGCGCATGAGCGTGCCGTGCGCGTCGGTGCTCGTCGCCTCGCGGCCGAGGTTGGCCTCGACGAGCGTGCCGACCATGTCGACCGCCGTGCGGAACATGCGACGCGCGAGGTGCGCGTCGAGCTCGCCGGCGCCGCGGGCGAGCGACGCGACGAACGGGGCGATCATGGCGCCCACGCCGCCGGCGCCGTCGAGGCGTGTCGCGGTGACGCGGCCGATGGTCTCGGCAGGGATGTCGAGCATGACCTTCGGGAACATCACGACCGACATCCGCATCGTCTCGTCGAAGAGGAGCGAGTAGGGGCGGTCGGTGTCGTAGATCGCCATGTCGCCGGCGCGCAGCGAGATCTCGCGGCCGTCCTGAACGATGAGGCCGGTCCCGCGCTCGATGAGCGAGAACTTGAAGTACTGCTGGGGCGCGCGCGCGATCAGTCCGGGCGTGCGGTGGACGCTGTGCCCGTCGGCGGTGATCCCGAAGACATGAATGTCTCCCGATACGGCGGCGTCGAGCGCACCGCGGAAGGTCTCGTCGTGGTCGGCGTGAACGTCGAGCGCGACGACCGCCTGCGAGACGGCGTTGCGGTACGCCGTGAACGACAGAGGTTCTCCGGACATGGGCTCACCTCACTGTGGCCGAATCGTATACGATGCGGGAGTTTACCACGCGAGCGGCCGATGTGCCCCCACAGGCAAGGACTCTGCCCGCGGCGTCAACCTCCGGGGCGCGGGCCTCGGGACGATGATCCCGACCCGACCTGAGCATCGAAGGAGCTGCAGATGGCCACCTCCGGCCCCACGACCTCGACGACCCGCACGGCAGCGCATCGCCGCCTCGGGGTCCTCGCGGTCGCATTCATGATCATCGCCGCCTCCGCGCCGCTGACCGTCGTCGCCGGCGGCGTGACCAGCGCCTACTCGGTCACGCATGTCGACGGCATCCCGTTCGGCTACATCGTCCTTGCCGCGGCGCTCGCGATCTTCGCGATCGGCTACGCCGCGATGAGCCGCTTCATCACGAATGCCGGCGCCTTCTATTCCTACGTCTCGCAGGGGATCGGCCGTCCGACCGGCGTCGGCGCCTCGGTGCTCGCGCTGATCGCCTACAACGCGATGCAGATCGGCATCTGGGGCATGTTCGGCTTCCAGATCTCGTCGTTCATCGAGTCGAAGACCGGCTGGGCGAGCCCGTGGTGGGTGTGGGTGATCCTCGGGATCGTCGTCGTCGGCGTCCTGGGCGTGAACCGCGTCGACCTCTCGGCGAAGGTGCTCGGCGTGCTCGTCGCCCTCGAGTTCCTCGCCGTCATCGTCTTCGACGTCGTGGCGTTCGCGAACCCCGCCGAGGGCTTCACGGTCGCGCCGATGACGCCGTCCGCACTCTTCGTGCCGGGCGTGGGCGCCGTGCTCGCCTTCGGCATCGCCGCGTTCATGGGCTTCGAATCCGCCGCGATCTACGGCGAGGAATCGAAGGACCCCCGGCGCACCATCCCGCGCGCGACGTTCCTCGCGGTGGCCGTGATCGGGGTGTTCTACGCGATCTCGTCGTGGGCGCTCGCGCTCGCCGTCGGCCCCGCGAAGATCACCGACCCCACCGGCATCACCCCGGAGGAGGCCGGCCCGCCGCTCTTCTTCAACTTCGTCGCCGAGCATCTCGGCGTGCTGTGGGTCGACCTCATGTCGATCCTCTTCATCACGAGCCTGTTCGCCGCGCTGGTGAGCTTCCACAACGCCGTGTCGCGCTACGCGTTCTCGCTCGGCCGCGAGGGTGTGCTGCCGCGTCAGCTGGGCACGGTGCGGACCTCGAGCGGTGCGCCGTGGGCGGGCTCGCTCGCGCAGTCGGTGCTCGCGCTCGTCGTCATCATCGGCTTCGCGATCGCCGAGAGCGGCTGGAACCCCGAGAACGGCCCATACCCGGTGCTCACCCTCTTCACCTGGCTCACGAACCTCGGTGCCTTCGGCCTCGTGCTGCTCATGGTGCTGGTGTCGGCCGCCGTCATCGGGTTCTTCCGCCGCGACGGTCGTGACGTCGGCGCGGGAAGCCGGTTGGTGGCGCCCATCGTCGCGCTCGTCGCGCTCGGGATCGTCTGGATCCTCATCCTCGTCAACTGGGACGTGCTCCTCGGCCAGCCCCAGTCGACGCCGACGACGTTCATCCTCCCCGCGATCCTGCTGGTGCCGTCGATCGCCGCCGTGCTGTGGGCGTACTGGCTGCGCAAGGCGAAGCCCGACGTCTACCGCCGGATCGGCCACGGCGCCGAGGAAGCCGACGCGCCCCACCTCGGCAGCGAGCCCGTGGGCGTGTAGTCCGCGGACGCCGACGAGGAGGGCAGCGAGCCCGTGGGCGTGTCCTCCGCGGACGCCGACGAGGAGGGCGACGGATGCTGCAGCATCCGTCGCCCGTGCGGTTCGGGGCGTGCGGCACGCCATGTCTAGCGGCGGTCAGGTCGTCGGCCGTCGTTCAGAAGGGTGCTTCTGCGCCGAGCCGGTCGTCGATGTGGGGACGGGATGACGGTGACACGGTGAAGGTGGGGACTTTGCGTTCGGGGTGGACGATGTAGCGTCGTCCGGTCGGGGAGGTCCACGCGACGGCGCCGCCGGAGCCTTCGATCTGCTCGACCTGCCAGTCGGTGTTGTCTTTGACGGTGTGGTGCCCTTT
>DATEOM010000529.1:0-10706 GCA_035274105.1 Microbacterium sp. | reverse complement strand
AGCCAGCCGCGCGTGCGGCTGCGCTTCGGGGCGGGCGCAGGGGTGGAGGCCGCAGCAGGCGCCGCGGCGACGACCTCGGTCTGGCCGGCATCAGCGGGCTGGGCGGCGGGGAAAGTCTCGGGGGTGCTGTTCTTGTCATCCATGCTCCGATGGTGCCGACCGACCGCTGAAGCAGACCTGAAGCATCCTGAAGCGTCGTTCAGGGAGCCGCCGGCAGCAGAACGGCGAACCGCGCGCCGCCTTGCGGCGAGTCCTCGACGCGCACGCTGCCACCCTCTGCCTCCGCGATCGCGCGGACGATCGCCAGCCCCAGACCGCTGCCGCCGGCGTCGCGGGCGCGGGCCTCGTCGAGCCGCACGAAGCGCTCGAAGATCCGCTCGCGCTCCTCGGGCGGGACGCCGGCACCGTCGTCGTCGACCGTCAGCAGCACCTGGCCGTCACGCTCGACAACCCCGATCGCGACCGCGCTCCGCGCGTGGCGGGCCGCGTTGTCGGCCAGGTTGCGCACCAACTGGCCGAGCAGCCGGGCATCGCCGCGCACCCGGGCCGCGTGGACGCCGGACGCATCCACGACCGCTCCCCCGGCACGGAGCCGCTTCACCTCGGCGAGCGCGAGGTCGTCCACGTCGACGTCGTCCCTGGCCAGCGCCGCGCGCTCGTCGAGCCGGGTCAGCAGCAGCAGGGCGTCGACGAGCTCCTGCATCCTGAGGCCCTCGTCGTGCACGACCTCCGCGAGGTCGTCGACCGAGGTCGCCGCGGGGTGCGCCTGTGCCAGCTCGGCGTGCTGACGGATCGTCGCCAGGGGCGACCGCAGCTCGTGGGACGCGTCGGACACGAACCGGCGCTGCGCGGTGGCGGCAGCATCCAACCGGTCCAGCATGCGATTCATCGTGCCCGCGAGCGCGGCGATCTCGTCACCCGACGGTGGCACCGCCACACGCCGGTCGAGACGGTCAGCGGTGATGTCGTCGACTTCGGCGCGGATGCGCGACACCGGGCGCAGAGCGCGCCCGACGACCCACCAGGTGATCGCGGCGACGAGCGCGACGACGGCGACGACGCCGACCGCCAGCAGCACCGCCACCGTCGCGAGCGTCTGCTGGTCGTCCTCGACCGGCACGGCGAGGAGCAGGGCGCCGTCGTCGAGGTCTTCCCGCACGACGAGCATCGGCTCGTCGTCGTAGGTCGCGGTCCCCTCCGAATGCGGCAGCTCGCCACTGTCGGCCTCGTCGGAAGCCGCGACGACACGCCCTTCCTCGTCGAGCACTTGCACGATGTCGTCGTCGAGCTCGGCCACCGCCGCGAGTCCCTCGGCGTCGATCCGCGTCACCAGCTGCTCGGCCCGCGTCTCGGCCCCGCGGAGCGTGGCGTCATGGATGCTGACCGACAGGATGCCGTAGAACGCCAGCGCGCCGACGACCAGCGCCACGGCGACGACCAGCGCCGCGGCTCCGGTGATGCGCGCGCGCAGCGAACGACGACGCTTCTCAGCCACCGTCGGCCGCCAGACGGTAGCCCGCGCCGCGGACGGTCTCGATCGCCTCTCGCCCGAAGGGCCGGTCGACCTTGCGTCGCAGGTGCCCGACGTACACCTCGACGATGTTCGGGTCACCCTCGAAGTCGTCGTTCCACACGCCGGCGATGAGGTCGCGCTTGGAGAGCACCTGCCCGCGATGGCGGATGAGGTGCTCGAGCACGGAGAACTCCCGCGACGTCAGATCGATCTCGGCATCGCCGCGCCACACCTTGCGCGCACCCGGGTCGAGTCGCAGGTCCCCCGCTTCGAGCACCGTCGGCCGCTCGATCCCGCCGCGGCGGATCAGCGCCCGCAGCCGGGCGACGAGCACGGCGAACGAGAACGGCTTGGTGACATAGTCGTCGGCTCCCGTCTCGAGCGCCTCCACCTGGTCCCATTCGCCGTCCTTCGCGGTGAGCATGAGGACGGGCGTCCAGTTCTCCTCCGCGCGAAGCGCCTCGCAGACCTTCCAGCCGCTCATCCCCGGCATCATGAGGTCGAGCACGATGGCGTCGTAGGCCGTCTCACGGGCCCGCCACAGTCCGTCCACGCCGTTGTGCGCGACATCCACCCCGAAGCCCTCGGCCTCCAGCCCGCGACGGATGCCGTCGGCCAGGCGCACCTCGTCATCCACCACCAGAATCCGCATCGGGTCCAGTCTGGCCCGCCGGAGCTGAATCCCGCCTGAAGCGCTCACGGCGGGGTCGCGCCGCTCGGTCAGGAATCCACGTGGCCGGAGCCGGCGTCGTACTCGCGTTGCGCGGCGAGCACCGAGCCGAGGTGACGAATAGACCACTGCTCGAGTTCCTTGAGCGGCGCGCGCAGGCTCCGCCCCGCGGCTGTCAGCGTGTACTCGACGCGAGGGGGCACCTCGGCGTACACCGTGCGCTCCACGAGGCCGTCGCGCTCGAGCGCACGCAGGGTCTGCGTCAGCATCTTCTGCGAGATGCCGCCCACCCGCCGGCGGATCTCGGAGAAGCGCAGGCGTTCGTCGTCGAGCGCTCCCACCACGAGAACGGTCCATCTGTCGCCGATCCGGTCGAGGATCCGGCGAGTGGGGCATCCGGCGTCGTAGGGATTGCCGGGTTCGCTGTGCAGTGCCTCGGTTACCAAAAGGTGCCTACTTCCCCACAGATATCTGGTCTCTTATGGTGACTATCGTGCTCAGTCCGAGCGCTTCACACAAGGGAGAAAGAGATCGTGGCAGCCATCACCGTCATCGGAGGCACCGGATTCGCCGGGTCCCACATCGCCGCCGCTGCGCAGCGCCGAGGCAACGACGTCACCGTCATCAGCCGCACCGCCGCCGCCGAGCCGCTTCCCGGCGTCACCTACATCCAGGCAGACGCGAGCGGATCAGTGCCGGCAGCGGTGTCGTCGGCAGACGTCGTCGTGGGCGCCCTGAGCCCGCGGGCCGGGAGCGAGGGCACCCTCGTCAGCACCTACCGGTCGATCGCCGCAGCAGCCGCTGCCGCCGGGGCCGGCCTGATCGTCATCGGCGGCTTCGGATCCCTGCGTCCGGCAGCCGGAGCGCCGCGGTTCGCCGATTCGGGAGGACTCCCGCCGGAGTTCGCCGCTGAGGCCACGGAACTGAACCAGGTGCGGGAGTCGCTGACCGTCGATGCACCGGCCGGGCTGTCGTGGGCGTTCGTGAGCCCGGGCGCAGCGTTCGGCGCGTACGTGCCGGCCCAAGAGCCGCGGGGCGAGTACCGCACGAGCGGTGACGTGGCGCTGTTCGACGAGCGCGGGGACTCCTCGATCGGCGGCGAGGACTTCGCGACCGCCGTCGTCGATCTGATCGACGATGGCGACCTTCCGAACGGCCACGTGCACTTCGCCTATTAGGCACGACCCCGACATGACGGAGGGGGATCGATGCGCAGCATCCATCCCCCTCCGTCATGTGCGTCTCAGCTGCCCGCGACCTCCTCGATGTGGGCGGCAGCGGGGCTGCTCGACGGCGACTTCTTCGCGGAACCTGTCGAGAAGGCGACGACGAAGCTCAGGGCGAGTGCGACAGTCGACAGGATCGCGCACACCAGCACCCCGAACAGGCCGTTGTCGAACATCGCCGTCGGGCCGAAGTCCGTGGGGCCACCCGCGCCGGGACGGGAGATCACGATGAAGATGATCGCCGAGCCCAGCGCGGCGCCGATGCGCTGCGCGGTGACGTTGAGACCGCCCGCCGACCCGGCGTCGCGGGCGTCGACCTTGGCGAGGATCGACGAGACGTTGGGCGCGACGAAGACGCCGCTGCCGAGTCCGGCGATCATCAGCGGGATCATCACCGCGAGCATGGACGCCTGCGGGTCGGACGCGAGCAGCGCATAGGTTGCGAAGTACCCGCCCGCGAGTGTCACGAGCGAAATGGGCACCGTCCAGCGCCCCAGCAGGGCGGTCATCCGTTCGGCGGCGAGGCCGCCGATCACCGACCCGAGCGAGAGCGGGAGGGTGAGCAGACCCGCCGCCGCAGCCGACTCTTCGCGACCGCTCTGCCAGAGGACGGACAGCGTGATGTAGATCGAACTGGTGAACGCGGCGAAGGTGAGCAGGCTCACCAGCAGGCCGGCGGAGAAGTTGACCTGACGGAAGTAGCTCACCGGCACCAGCGGGATGCCGCCGGCGCGTTCGATGCGTCGCTCCCACCACGCGAAGGCGAAGGCGAGCGCGACGGACAGAGCGAAGCTGATCCAGCTCCACGCGGGGATGTTCGCGTCGACGATCTGCACGAGCGGCACGAGGAAGGCCACGATGACGCCGAAGAGCAGCAGCATCCCCACCACGTCGAAGCGCGAGAGCGCCTGCGCCCTGGTCGGCGTGAGCACCGGAATCGCCGCGATGAGCGTGACGAGCCCGATCGGAACCGCCAGCGCGAACGCCCACCGCCATCCGTCCGCCAAGCCGATGCTGTCGATGATGGCGCCGCCGATGATCGGTGCGACGAGCGCCGCTCCGCCGATCACCGCGGAGAGCACACCGAACGCGCGCACCCGCGCACTGCCGGCGAACTGCAGCTGGATCATCGCGAAGATCGGCGCGACGACGAATCCGCCCATCACCCCCTGCAGCAGTCGCGTGATGACGAGCATCAGCTCGGTCGTGGAGAACGAGGCGATGGTCGCCATGACGACGTAACCCGCGACGCCCGCGACGAAGACCCACTTGTGGCCGTAGCGGTCGCCGATGCGGCCTGCCGGCACGAGACCGAGGCCATACGCCACCTGATAGCCGGAGACCGCCCACGAGACCGCCGCGGCGGAGGCGCCGAGGCTCGCGGTGAGCGACGCCGTCGCCACGTTGGCGGTCGTGCCGACGAAGGTGATCATCGTCATGCCGCCGAGGAGGACCGCCAGGGTCGACCACCGTCCCGGTGGTGCTGCGGCTGCTGCGATGGGGGAATCGTCCAGTGTCCGGCTCATGAGAGCACTCCTTATGGGTCTGCTTGATGTCGCGCACGTCGGCGCAGGGTCGGGTGGAGCAGATGGAACGAATGGAGCAGGCGGAGCAGGTGGAACAGGCGGAGCAGGTGGAAAGGTACGGGTCGGAGGTCTTCGGGGAATCGTCGAGGCGAAGGTCAGAGGGAGGGAGGATTCATCCCATGCCGGCGGTCTCGGTCGTGCGCTCGCGCGTCAGTATCTGGCGGGCGGCGCGTCGGCCGCTCTCGATCCCCCCGTCGATGTGACCGACCCAGCCGAGGGCGTAGTCGCTGCCGGCGATGCGCACGGCACCCTCCGGGCGCACCAGCTCCTCGACATCGTCGGTCAGCTGGCCCGGGCGGAGCATCGCCCAGGTCTCGCGACTGAACGGGTCGGAGGTCCAGTCGTGGCCGTCGACCGCGAGGATCTCGATGTCGGGGCGCCAGTGCCGAACCGCCCGCTCGACGGCGGCGCGGTCGCGGATGTCGAGGTCTGCGGCGCTGGGCCCGAATCCCAGCAGGATGGTGTCGCCGTCGACCGAGTACTCGTAGCCCATCATCGCCAGCGGGTGGTCGGCGGCGAAGGCGATGAAGCGTCCGGTGTCGCCCTTCGCGCGCATCCAGACCTTGACACCGGACGACACCTGCCCGCGCTGCGCGGCAGCACGCTTGCCATCCGACAGCGGCGGGGCGAACTCGATCGAGTCGAGCACGTTGAGCGGAACCGTGACGATCACATCGCGCGCGGTCACGGAACTGCCGTCGGCGAGCGTGACGACAGCGCCGGCTTCGTGGTTCTCGACCTTGCGCACGACCGCACCGAGCCGGATCTCACCGTCCACGTCGGCGGCCATCGCGTTCACCAGCGCGGACGTGCCCCCGCGGATGAGGAAGGAGGATGCTGTGGCCTGACGCAGCTGCCAGGATCCCCCGGTGAGCGCGGCATGGCGCAGCACCTGAGACCAGGCCCCTTCCTCGGGACGTCCGTTGAAGGAGAGCGTCCAGTGTGCGGCGAGAGCCTTGCGCACGTCGTCAGGGATGTCGAGCTGGGCGATGCGGTCCATCACGCCGACGGTGTCGGCCGCACGCGCCTGCTCCGTCAGCGGGAACGGCTGGTAGGGCTGCGGGAAGGCCTCGGCGGCGCCGGCCGCGAGCGCCGCCTGCCCGGGCCCCACGAGCGCGCGATAGGCGTCGACGGGCAGTTCGTGCACGACGCCGTCGAGTGTCCAGTAGGCGGTGTCGATCGGGTGGATCGGGTCGATCTCGAGCCCATAGGCGGTCATCTCCGCCCACAGGTGCGGCTGCAGCCAGTGCACGAAGCCGCCGCCGATCTCGAGGGGCAGGCCGAGCTCGCTGTCGCGGTGCCAGAGCCTGCCGCCGACGCGGTCGCGCGCCTCGAGCACGACGACCCGTGCTCCCGCGCGCCCGAGGTCGCGCGCGGCGGCGAGCCCGGCGATGCCGGCGCCGATGACGACGACGTCCGTCTCGGTTGTGGTGTCCATGGAGTGCTCCCGGAGTCAGAAGGCGAACAGGTTCTCGCGCAGGGTCGCGCCGGAGTAGGTCGTGCGCATCGCCCCACGGCGCTGCAGCTCGGGAACGAGCTCGTCGAAGATCGCGTCGAAGTGCGCGGCGTTGGCGTCCTGCGTCGCCATGAAGATGTAGCCGTCACCGCCGACCTCCGCCATGGTCTCGATCAGGTTCTCGGCGACCTCGGCCGCGGGGCCGACGGCGCCGATCTCGTCGGGCCAGTTGAGATCGATGATCGCCTCGCGCAGCGACTGCCCGCGCCGCCCCTTCTCTTTGAGCGCGGTCAGGATGCTGGTGGTCCCCTGTGCTTCGAGATCAGCGGGCACCGGTTGATCGAGGTCGAGTGCGAACAGGTCGGTGCCGATGTGGGCCGAGTGCTTGCCGAGCACCGGGACCAGCTGCGCGTCGGTGATCGAGCGGCGGAACTGGTCACGGCTCTCGGCGATGTACGGGTGCAGGGCGTACAGGATGCGAACGCTCCGCGGGTCGCGTCCGAGCGCCCGCATCCGTGCGTGCACATCCTCGCGGAACGACTTCATGGCGTGAACGCCGCCGAAGGTCACCGACATGACCACCTCCGCGTGCTGCGCGGCGAAGTCGCGCCCGCGCCCCGAGCCGCCCGCCTGCGCGAACACCGGCCTCCCCTGCGGTGAGGGGGCCGAGTTCAGGGGACCCCGCACCGAGAAGTGCTCCCCCACGTGATCGACGGATCTGACCTTCGCCGGGTCGGTGTAGACGTTCGCCTGCTCGTCGGCCACGATGGCGTCCGCATCCCACGAGTCCCACAGCTGCGACACGACCGACACGAACTCGTCGGCGCGGTCGTAGCGCTCCGATGGAGGCAGCAGGCGCGGCATCCCATAGTTCTGCGCCGACTCGTCCTCGCTCGAGGTGACGATGTTCCACCCCACGCGCCCGCCCGACAGACCATCGATGGTGCCGTAGAGCCGGGCGAGCAGGTAGGGCGGGTAGAGCGAGGTCGACGCCGTCGCGATCAGCCCCAGCCGTTCGGTCTGCCCGGCGAGGTAGGTGATGAGCGCGACGGGATCGTTCTTCGGCGCGCTGAGCGCGTAGCGCAGGTCGACATCGGTGCTGCCGTCGCTCCGGCGCCACACGCTGGACGTGTCCTCGAAGAAGAGGAAGTCGAAGGCCGCATCCTCGGCGCGGCGGGCGAGGTCGCGATGAAAGCGACCGCTGATCCAGTCGGCGCCGTGCCGGCGGTCGTCGGCGGCGTGCCACGCGGGCGGCATGAAGGAGCTGAAGAATCCGAAGTGCAGGGGTGTGGTCATCGTCGTCGTCCTCGGGTCGGGGCGGGCAGCGGGCGAAAGGGGCCGTTCAGGGAGCGAACGAGCGGTCGCCCGCGTAGAAGCCGAGCGCGACGTCGTCGGTCTCGAACTTGACGATCGTGCCCTTCGGGAAGAACAGCACCTCGCCCGGTTCCGCCCGCAGAGACTCTCCCGTGCTCACGTCGGTCAGGATGAATGTGCCGCGCACGACGAACTTCGTCTCGTCGTAGGTGTACTCGTAGATCAGCGGCGCACCCGCCTTCAGCTCGAAGAATCCCGACGACAGCACCGACCCGTCGGGGTTGTGGAACGAGTCGCCGATCCAGGCCTCCACGCCCGGCTCGTTCATGCTGGGCAGGTTCTTCGCGCCCTCGCTGGCCTTGTAGATGGCGCCGGCGCGCGTGATGGTGGCGATGTCCGTGGACATGGTGTTCCTTTCGTCGTGCCCGATCGGGCGGGGTGGTCTCAGCGCCGGCCGTCGAGCCAGTCGGCGGCGAGCAGGCGGTACTTGTCGATTCCCTTGTATTCGGCCATGTCGTCGGGCAGCTCCCGCAGCACGGCTGCGAGCCGGTCACGCCACGGCGGCACGTTCGCGAGCGCACGCAGGGGTTCGAGATATGAACGGATGAGGAACATCACCGCTCCGGAGTGCGGCAGCCGGATGAGGTGCTGCACCTCGACCCGCAGGTGCACGAGATCCGGCAGCGCCGGGTCATCGAGTACGCGCGTGCGGTCGGGACCCCACTCGGGGTAGGTCTCGGTCGAGGTGTCGAGACGCCGGCCGACGGTCATCGTCCAGTTGGTCCGCCGGTACGCCTGTGCCGGCTGCAGCCGCAGCAGGAACTGGTGCGCCCGCACGATGATCTGCTCCTCGTGCACCCGCGGAACCGGCCCGTGGATCTCGAGGAACCTCATGCCCACGTCGAAGCCCATCGACCAGTCCGCGGCGAAGGTGATGACGCCGGCATCCAGCCACAGCGCATCCTCGCGCTGGTCGAGCAGGGCGACGTCCTCCTGCATCTGCGTGGCGAGGAAGCGGAGGGGACCGCCGGGCACGCTCGCGTCGTCGCCGATGGTGAACGCGACGTCGTCCCCGGTCAGGGCGTTCGACCAGCGCACGGCGTCGTTCTCGCGGTGGAGCGTCATCCGGTCGGGGTACTCGACCGCGAGTCGCTGCAGGCAGAACATGAGGGCGTCCCACTCCGCCGCCCGCATGTGCGGCGAGGTCGCGGCGCGGGTGGGATCCGCGGCCAGGATGGCGGAACGTTCCGCGAGCTCAGCGGCGTAGTGGTCGTCGATGTCGAGGATGCGATCGCCCCAGCCCCCCGTGGCCGTCTCGGCCCAGACCAGCGCCGGCTCGACATTCGTGCTGTAGCGGTAGGCATCGTCGCGGAATGGAAAGGGGAAGCGCGACAGGTCGCTCGTGATGACGGTCATAGCTCCAGCTCCAGTTCGCTCTCGGTGCTGCGCGAGACGCAGCTCATGATCGCGTCGCCGGCCTCGCGTTCGGCGGGCGACAGGTAGTGGTCCCGGTGCAACGGCGTGCCGGCCGAGACCGAGAGGCGGCACTCTCCGCACACGCCCTGGCGGCAGAGGTTCGGGATCTCGCGTCCGGTGGCCTCCAGCGCTTCCAGCAGCGACACCCCCGCTGGCACGTCGACGCGCTCACCGCTGCCGGCGATGACCGCGGTGAACGGCTCACCCGCGTCGAGCGCCGCGGCCCCGAACGCCTCGGTGTGCACACGCGCTCCCGGCCACCCGAGCGCCTCAGCCCGGGCGCGCACGTCCGCCATGAAGGCGCCCGGCCCGCAGGCGTAGAGGTGCGTTCCGAGCACACTCCCGCGCAGTTCGGCGTCGAGCGCCGCTGAGAACCCCGCGCGTCCCTCGAATTCTGCGACGGAGATCGATGGATGCCGCGCCGCGAGGTCGTGCAGATCCGCGGCGTGCGCATCGGCACCGGGCCGGTGGACGTACAGCACGCGCGCGGGCCGGTTCCAGCGTGCGGCGGCGCGAGCGTGAGAAAGGATCGGCGTCACGCCGATGCCCGCCGCGACGAGAAGCTGACGCCGGGCGGTCGCGAGCTGGGGAAAGGCGCTGCGCGGCCGCGACACCCGCACCCGCTGCCCGAGCTCGAACGCGTGGACGCCGATCGATCCGCCCGCGCCCGCGTCGTCGCGCAGCACCGAGATCGTGTAGGTCGAGGGGTCGTCGCCGATGCCCGTCAGCGAGTACGCGTTGACCTTGTCACCGCATTCGACCACGATGTGGCTGCCGGCAGGGTAGCCGGTGAGCGGCGCCCCGTCGGGGCTTCCGAACGCGACCGACCGCACGCCGCCGGGCAGCTCGGCCAGCTCGCGAACGACCACGTCAATTCCATCGCGAAGGGCGGGCGATGCGCTCATGCCGCCTCCTCCGCATCGACCATGTAGCCCATGTAGGCGGCCGTCCGCCGCGAGAAGTGGTGATAGATGACGAGACGGCGCGCGCAGCCGGCGCACGTGACCACCGCGCCTACCTCCGCCTCGTCGTGGATGCCGGTGTGACGGCAGTGCGTGCAGAACACCCGGAGGCGGCCCCGGTCCGTGATGATGAGGCTCACCTCGTCGTCGAGGGCGCCGGCGGCGCGAGCGCGGGAGAGCACGCTGTAGCAGAGCGTCTCGTCACCGACCGCGACGATTCGCACGCCCACGTGCGCGTCAGCCAGGCGTTCGTCCAGCTGAGGGCACGAAGCGACCCCGTCCCACGCGACGCGAACCGTCGGGACCGCGGGGAGAGGAGGATCCAGCTCTCGGTCGCGGTCACTCACCAGGATGATGGAGCGTGCGCTCTCGAGCTCGGCGCGAGGGTTCCGATTCGGCACGCTGGTGCACGAGGGGGCGACACCGTACGGATCGGGCGCAGTGCTGAGGCTCATGGTCACTCCAGGGACTGGTGGCTCCTGACAAGAAACACGATTTCACCG
>DATEOM010000528.1:0-2360 GCA_035274105.1 Microbacterium sp. | reverse complement strand
CTCACGATCCGGCGCGACATCGGCAACCTGGCCGACCGCGGCCTCGTGACGCGGGTGCACGGCGGGGCGACGCTGCGGAGCCGCCTCGACACCACGGTCCCCGCATCGTCGGGCGCCGCGATCCGGTTCCGGGTCGGCATGGTCGTGCCGTCGCTCAGCTACTACTGGCCTCACATCATGATCGGCGCGCGGGCGGCCGCGACCGAGCTCGGCGTGCAGCTGATCCTCCGCGGCGCGACCTACTCGGTCGACGACCAGCGCCGCCAGATCGCGTCGCTGGTCGAGTCGGGGAGCCTGCACGGTCTCATCGTGGCCCCCGAGACACTCGGCGCCGACGGGCGGGCGCTGCTGCACTGGCTCGAGGCGCTGCCGATCCCGGTCGTGCTCGCCGAGCGCCGCGTGCCATCGGCGCTCGCGCTCACGAGGCTCGAGTGGGTCACGACCGACCACGTCTTCGGCGGCTCGCTCGCCGCCGATCACCTCGCCTCGCTCGGCCACCGCCGCGTCGGCATCCTCACGTCGGCGGGGTCTCCCACCTCGTGGCAGCTGCGTCGCGGGTGGGATCGCGCCGTCGATGAACTCGGACTCGAGTGCCCCGTCGACGTCGACGCGACGCTCGACGCGCTGGACGGGGTCGCCCGCGAGGCGCTCATCGCCGATGTGCTCGAGCGGTGTCGCCAGACGCGCACCACGGCGCTCCTCATCCACAACGACCCGCAGGCCGTGCTGCTGCAGCAGCACGCGCGCGACCACGGCTGGTCGATCCCCGAGGACCTCGCGATCATCGCATACGACGACGAGGTCGCCGAGAGCGCCGAGCCCGCGATCACCGCGCTGCGCCCGCCGAAGCAGCAGGTCGGGCGCCTCGCGGTCGAGACGATGGTCGCCCGCCTCAGCGAGGGCGCGCGGCGCCCGGTGCAGCGCGTGCACCTCCTGCCCGTGCTACTGCCGCGGGCCTCCACGGTGATCGGCGCCCCGGCCCCACTCCCACTCTGACTCCGCTCCGACAGGTCAACCGGGGTTCCACAGGAGCGACGCGCCGACTCGCCTGGTGCGCAACCCCGGTTGACCTGTTGAAGCGCGGCGGGGTGAGGGGCGGCGCGCCCGGCGGGTTTGCACGATAAGCCTTGAAGTGCAAAACTGCATGATGTGACAGATAGTGCAGATGGCCTTCGCGAGCGCCGGCGCGCCGAGACCACGCGGACCCTGATCCGCGCAGCACGGCGCTTCACCGCCGAGCACGGTCTGGCGGGCTTCACGGTCGAGGAGCTGTGCAGCGAGGCCGCCGTCTCCCGTCGCACGTTCTTCAACTACTTCGCGTCGAAGGACGACGCCGTGCTCGGCATGCCTCTGGAGCGATCGGATGCTGCCGCCATCGCCCGCTTCCTCGCCGGCGGTTCCGGCGGCCCCGGCATCTCGCCGAACCTCCTGACCGACCTCGCGCTCCTCGCCGAAGAGCGCTGGCGCGCCCTCGACATCGCCCCCGACACCGTGCAGGACCTGTTCCGCGCGGTCGAGAAGGAGCCCCGGCTCCTGGCCCGCATGCTCGAGCTCGGCTTCGAGGGCGAGCAGTTCGACGCACGGCTCATCGAGCAGCGCGAGAACCTGCCGTCCGGCGATCTCCGCGCGCAGGTCGCCTCCCAGGTCGTCGGCGCCCTCGTCCGCTCGGCCGCCGCGGAGTTCCTCGAGCCCGGCAACCCCGAGACGTTCATCCACATCTTCGAGCGACGCATCGGCGCGGCGCGCGAGCTCTTCGCCACGCAGACCGCATTGATGGGAACCCCCGAATGACCACCGCCACCGTCCCGACCGCCACACCCGGCGGAGACGCGCCGTTCCTGCTCACGCAGCGGCGCATCTGGATCATCTTCTCCGCGCTGATCGCCGGCATGCTCCTGTCGAGCCTCGATCAGACCATCGTCTCGACCGCGATGCCGACGATCGTCGGCGAACTCGGCGGCGTCTCGCACCAGGTGTGGATCACCACGGCGTACATCCTCGCGACCACGATCGTCATGCCGATCTACGGCAAGTTCGGCGATGTGCTCGGCAGGCGCCGCCTCTTCATGGTGGCGATCGCGATCTTCACCCTCGCGTCGGTCGGCTGCGCGCTGGCGCCCGACTTCTGGACGTTCGTGATCTTCCGCGCCATCCAGGGCCTCGGCGGCGGAGGCCTCATGATCCTCTCGCAGGCGATCATCGCCGACATCGTGCCGGCCGACCAGCGCGGCAAGTACCTCGGCCCCCTCGGCGGAGTCTTCGGCCTCGCGGCGGTCGCGGGCCCGCTCCTCGGCGGCTTCTTCGTCGACCACATGACGTGGCAGTGGGCGTTCTACATCAACATCCCCGTCGGCATCGCG
>DATEOM010000527.1:0-3715 GCA_035274105.1 Microbacterium sp. | reverse complement strand
TCACCCCGAGCCACCGAACCAGGGGTTTGGGGCGCATTCACTCCGTTGGGGCGCAGATCCTGCGCCCCAACGGACGAAATGCGCCCCGAACCCGAAGCGCGCGGGCGAACCCGGGTCAGCGCCAGACGTCGGCGGCGATGTCGACGACCGCGCGCACCTTGGCCCACTGCTCGTCCTCGCTCAGGAGGTTACCCTCCTCGGTCGAGGCGAACCCGCACTGCGGGCTGAGCGCGAGCTGCTCGAGCGGGGCGAACGCCGCCGCCTCGTCGATACGGTGCTTCACAGCATCCACATTCTCGAGTTCACCGCTCTTCGACGTGATGAGCCCGAGCACGACCGTCTTGTCGCCGTGCGGCAGGAACCGCAGCGGCTCGAAGCCGCCGGCGCGCTCGCTGTCGTACTCGAGGAAGTAGCCGTCGTACGCGGTGTTTCCGAGCAGCTGCTCGGCGACCGGCTCGTAGCCGCCCGACGAGATCCACGTCGAGCGGAAGTTGCCGCGGCACACGTGCGTCGTGATCGTGAGGTCGTCGGGCTTGCCGTCGAGGACGCGGTTCACGAGGTTCGCGTACCGCTCGGCGATCCCCTGCGTGCGGATGCCGCGGGCCTGCGCCTTGTCGATCTCCGCGGCCGAGCAGAGGTACCCCCATGCCGTGTCGTCGAACTGGAGGTAGCGGGCGCCGGCGGCGTAGAACGCGGCGACGGCGTCGCGGTACGCCTGCACGATGTCATCGGTGAGGGCATCCCGGTCGGCATACGCGTCATGGTCGATCTGCTCGTCGTCGAGGCGGAAGTCCAGCACGGTCGGCGACGGGATCGTGAGCTTCGGCACCACGCCGTGGCGTTCGGCGGTCTCGCGCAGGAACGAGAACGCGTCGAGGAACGGGTGGGTGGACCCGAAGCGGATCGGGCCGTCGACGCGCATGCCCCGCGGCCGGGTCTTGACACCCTGGAACTGCACGCCCTGGTCGAGGTCGACGACCTCGAACCCTTCCAGCCCGCCCCAGAAATCGAGGTGCCACCAGGAGCGCCGGAACTCGCCGTCGGTGGCGAGCGCGAGGCCCGTCCGCGCCTGCTGCGCCACCAGGGCGTCGATCGCGGCGTCCTCCTGCTCCCGCAGCTGGCTGGCCGTCAGCCGACCGTCCGCGAAGTCGCGGCGGGCCGCCGCGAGGACGGGGGGACGAAGGAAGCTGCCGACCACGTCGGCTCGGAAGGGCGGTCGCACAGTCACTTCAGGAGTTTAGGGAAGCCCGCGAGCCTCGCGGACCGGGTTTCCTTTGATACGAAGCATCCCGTTCCACGAGTGAATCGGTGGCGCTGGCGCGTTCTTCGTCTACTCCTGAGCCGCCGCGTCGGCGTGCTTCAACCGGTTCAAGGAGATCCAGACCCGACGGAGACTGTCACGCATCGTGTCGCGGTCCACGCCCGCGAGATGCTCGAGGACGAGTCCGTCCAACGTGGCGAACAGCGTGCGCGCCGCCTGGGGGACATCGCGGGTGAGCCCGAAGCGAGTCAGGCTCTCCGCCACCGCTTCGATGTAGCGGTCGTAGAGCCGCGCGATCCTCTCGCGATACTGCGTCGAACGGCGAGCCTCCCAGATCATCTCGTACTGGAAGGCCTGGAGTTCCGGCTCGACGGTCAGCGAGTGCATCAGCGCCGCGGCGAACTGCTCCTCCGATGCGAGATCGAGCAGGCTCGTGGACTGGATGGTGCGCTCGGTCGCCCAGTCGAGCGCCGCCTCCAGGAGCGCTTCACGGGTGCCGAAGTGGCGCGCGACGAGGGTGTTGCTGACCCCCGCGCGTTCGGCGGCGGACCGGAAGGTGAGCCCGCGCAGGCCCCGCTCGGCGACGACCGACACGGTCGCACGGATGAGCAGATCACGGCCTTCGCCGTACGGGACCGTCCTCGCCATTCCGCCATCGTATGGGGGGCCGCTTCGCGCTTGCGAAACAAGTGAGCAGATGCTTACATTGCTCGCACGCGTGAAAGCGCATGGCCTGACAAGAACCGTGAGCGAGCAGTCAATTGCCCGCGGCGAACCTTGGGGAGGCTACTTCTCACGCTCACCCGAAGCGCTGACCCTGCCGACGACGTCAAGGAGTTCTTCATGTCGCACTCACACGCAGTCCCGCCGGAAACGACCGAGCACGGGCCCGGCCACCTGCGCAAGACGCTGACCTGGCGCGACGGGTTCGCGTTGGCCCTGGTGATCCCCAACGGACTGTTCGTGACGTTCGGCTACCTCCTCGGAGCGGTCGGCGCGTGGACCGCCATCGCCATCTGGGTCGTCGCGACCGCGGTGTCGGTGCTGCAGAACGTGATCTTCAGCGAGATGGCCGCGATGTTCCCCGGCAAGTCCGGCGGCGTGGCGCGCTACGCGATCGAGGGATGGCGCAAGTACTTCGTCCCCGCGGGCGCGGTCGCGTCCTTCGGGTACTGGATGGGGTGGTCGCTCTCGCTCTCCGTCACCGCGGTGGCGTTCGGATTCCTGATCCAGACCTCCTTCCTCCCCGAGGCGACCGGCTCCGTGCAGGTGCTGTCGAACGACCTCGGCCTGCCGCACCTGATCGCGATCGCCGCGATCGTGCTCGCCTGGCTCCTCAACCGCCGCGGCGTGAAGCTGGGCGCCCGGGTGAACAAGTGGCTCGGCGTGCTCGTGGTCGCCGGGCTCATGGTGGTCGCCTTCGGCCCGTACATCGTGGGCGGTGGCCTGTGGGACGCCTCCAAGCTGACCTGGGACGTCAACGGCGGCTGGATGACGATCGTCGTCGTCTACTACGTCACGTCGTGGGTGACCTACGGAACCGAGATCTGCGCATCCTTCGCGCCCGAGTACAAGGACACGACGCGCGACACCTCCAGGGCGCTGCTGACCTCGTCGGCTTTCATGCTCGCCCTCTTCACGTTCGTGCCGATGGGCGTAGTCGGAACCATCGGCGAGGAGGCGATCGCCGCCAACCCGGTCGGCTACATCAGCGAGTCCTTCGAGGTGCTGCTGGGCGGTGGCGCATGGATCGGCGTGCTGATCGTCGCCGCCAACATGTTCATCGCCATGATGTCCGGTACGGCCGACGGCGCCCGCGCGCTGTTCGGGCTCGCCCAGGAGGGGATGACGCTCCGGCAGCTGGACTACCTGAACAGGCACGGCGTGCCGAGCCGCGGCCTGGCGGTGGACGCGATCCTCAACATCGTCATCCTGATCCTGCTGGCGAACCCGGTCAGCATCCTGCTGGCCAGCAACCTCGGCTACCTCTCCGCGATCACCCTCGGGGTGGCCGCCTTCCTGCTGCTGCGGAAGGACCGCCCCGGCTGGCCCCGGCCGATCCGTCTGCGGCGGTTCTGGAAGGCGATCGCATGGTTCTGCATCGTGCTGAACGTCTTCGTGATCTCGATCGGTGTCACGCACCCGGAGCTCGCCGGCTACGGCGATCACACCCAGACGTTCATCGGCATCGGCATCCTGCTCCTGTCGATCGTGCTCTACGTGTTCCGCCAGCGCGTGCAGGACAAGCAGAAGCTCGTGTGGCGCGACACCACCGACCCGGTCGCCGAGCCGGTCGACAGCCCGGTCCCGCACTGAGACAGCCACGTCTCCATGTCCATCGTCGAGCTCGCACCCTGCGGTGCGCGGATGCCGGTCGCTGACCGGCACCCGCGCATCGCGGTGCTGCGCGAGACGAGGGACCTCTTCGCCGTCCCCGAGTGGGCGAGCCCGGAC
>DATEOM010000526.1:0-2148 GCA_035274105.1 Microbacterium sp. | reverse complement strand
TGGGCGCCGACCGCGCCGCGCCGCGCGGTGATGTAGTCCTCGGCTGCCGACACCTGGGCCTGCGCCTGCATCATGACCTGGCCGACCATCTGACGAGCGCGCTGCGCCTGGGCCTCGGCGTCCCGCACGCCCTGCACGAGCGTGTCGATCTGCGAGTTCGCCGCCTCGAGGCTCTGGAGGGCCGCGAGCGGCCGCTTGGCGGTGCCGGTGAGCTGGCCGCGGGCGGCGTCGAGCTGCTGCCGCGTCGAGGCGATGACGCCCGCGATCCGTCCGTCGGCGTCGGGAAGGGCCGAGGCCGCTGCGATATCGGACTCGAGCTCGGCGACGAGGGCCGCGGCGCTGCGCTCGCCCTCGGCGAGGTCCGCCTGGAGCTTGTCGATGGCGTTCTCGAGCAGCGTCGCCTGGCCGACCGCCTCTTCCGCGGCGCGGATGCCGACCGCGGCCTCACCGCCGTCGCCCGCGCCGATCGCCGCCTGCGCGACGGTGAGCTGCTCATCGGCGAACGCGAGGCGCTGCCGCGCCTGCTCGGGGTTGTCGACCACGGTCGCCAGCGCCTCGGGTGCGTACGCCGTCTGCAGACTCTGCAGCCGGGACGCCGCCTGGTCGAGGGCCGCTTCGGCCTTCGCCTTCGCCTCGTGCACGCGCGCGAGCGCCTCGGGGGCGTTCAGCTCGAGCTTGCGCAGCTCGTCGAACGCGGCCGCCTTCTCGTCGAGGAGGGCGTTGGAGGCCTCGCAGAGCGCGATGATCCGCTCGTTCCAGGCCCGCGTGTCGTGTTCGGAGTCGGGGAGGTGGTCGTCGAGCTTCTGCTTGAGCCCGAAGGCCTCATCGAGGCTCTGCTGCGCGGTCGCGAGGGCCGCCTCGAATTCGGTCGTCGCGGCGTCTCCGAACTGCGCCTTCGCGAAGCCGAGCTCCTGCGTGCTCGTCTTGAGGGCGTCGTCGGTCTCGACGAGCAGCGACGACGCACGCCGCTCGAGCTCTTCGATGCTGGGCTGCGGCGGGCCCGCGGGACCGGCGGTCACGGCGCCCTTCTTGCGACGCCGCAGGAACATCACGAGCAGCACGATCCCGACGCCCACGACGACGATGACGAGCAGCCACGTGAGCCACGGGATTCCGCCGGTCGCCGCTTCCCCGCCGTTCGTGCCCGATCCGCCCGCGGCATCGGTCATGCCGTCGGCGGCCGCGTCGACGGCGCCGAGCCAGTCGTCCTGCGCGAGGGCGGGCTGGATCTTCTCCTGCTCGATGGTCGCGACCTGTTCAGGACTGAGGGGACCCGCGGAGTAGCCCGAGAGGTAGAACGCGCGGCCCTCGGTCGCGATCGCGAGAAGATACTGGCTGACGCCGAGGTTGTTGTCGTCGGCGGTCTGGTTCGCCCAGTCCTCGGCGCCGGAGGGGTCGGTGAACTGGTCGACGTAGACCACCCACAGATCGAGCCCGGTGTCGGCCTTGAGCTGCTCGAGGCGGCTCTGCGCCTCGGCTTCCTCGCCGGGCGACAGCACCTCGGCGTCGTCGAGCACGTACTGGGAGCTCGAGCCGAGCGTGACCGGGGGAGTCGCGAGCGCGGCCCCACCGCCGATCGCCATGACCGCGACCACCGCAGCGGACGCCAGCGCTGCAGCCCAACGCGGTCGCATCGATCCCCCCTCTGGGACTCGGGTTCCCCTTCCCGCGAGTCTATTCAGCCGCGGGGATACGACGATAGCCCACCGCCCCGACGCCCCATGTGTGTTCGCCGAGAACGTACGGGAGATGGATGCTGCGCCCCGGCGCCGCGCGTCCGGTCGGGCGTGGGCGCGGGTCGCTGCCGGGTCGGAGACGGGCCGGCGGGTAGCCTGGCCGATCCGGAGGAGGACCATGGACGATCGCTACGGCGCCGATGTGCTGGCCACGGGATGGAAGGGCCACGGGGTGCGCGAGCTGCCGCGGGTGGCAGCATCCCGTGATCTCGTCGTCGAGGTGGCCGACGACGGCTTCTGCGGCGCCGTCGTCGGGGCGTCGGGCGGCATGGTGGAGCTCGAGGACCGCCTCGGCCGCCGGCGCCTGTTCCCGCTGGGCGCGGGCTTCCTCATCGACGGTGAGCTCGTCGTTCTCGGTCCGCCGGCGCCCGCGACCGCGCCGAGCGGCCCGAAGCGCACCGCCTCGGGCTCG
>DATEOM010000525.1:0-4782 GCA_035274105.1 Microbacterium sp. | reverse complement strand
AGGAACTGCGCCTCGTCGATGAGGAGGCACGCGACGTCGACCTCGTGCTCGTCGGACTCGGGAACGAGTGTGTCGGACGCCTCGGCCTTGATCCGCGCGCGGTGTTCGGCGAACAGTTCGCGGATGTCGTCATCGGGGCGCACCAGGAAGTCGACCGTGCGCTTCACCCCGAGGCGGCTGTCGATCTGGTCGGCACCCTTCGTGTCGATGGCGGGCTTCGCGAGGAGCACATGCTGCCCGCGCTCCTCGTAGTTGTAGGCGGCCTGCAGGAGCGACGTCGACTTGCCGGAGTTCATCGCCCCGTAGCGGAAGTAGAGCTTGGCCACGGATCGAGCGTAGTCGGTGGCGGTTCGCGTCAGCGGCCGCCGAAACCGCCTCCCCCGCCGCCGCCACCCGAGAACCCGCCGCCCGACGAGCCGCCCGACGAGGACCAGCTGCTGGAGAACGACGACCCGGACGAACTCGACGAGCTGCCGCGCGAGACCGGCGTGGCCGCCAGGCGGCCGATCGAGGAGGACGCGTCCGACAGGGAGTTCGAGGTGACGGAGTCGAACAGCGCGAGCCGCGTCGACGCGACCCCGGCGTCGACGGCGGGCTGCGCGGCGCGGATGACCTCCACCCACTCCCGCTGCATCCCGAAGAGCACGGCGTACGGCAGCAGCCGCTCGTAGAGGTTCACGACCTCGGCACCCCGCGCGTTCGGGGCGTCGCCATAGGGCCGGCGCCCACCCGACACGAGATCGGCCGTCTGCGGCGACTGGGCCGCCCGCAGCCGGTCCTCCTCGGCGAGCGAGAGGTACTCGCGGATGCCGTCGAGGTAGGTACGGTGGCGTCCGCCGGCGAGAGTGAGTGTCGTCCGCGGCAGGCTGAAGAACGGCAGCACGATGAAGGCTCCGAACGCGCTGGCGATGGCGAGGAAATTGATCCAGCCGCCGAGCGCACCGAGGTCGGCGAGCACGGACGGAACGGCGTCGACGAAGAACGTGAGCATGACGGCGACGGCGAGGCCGCCGAACTGCAGCAGTCCACGCAGGCCGCCGATCCATCCAGGGGTCTTGCTGCGATAGCCGCGATCGACCGTCGCATCCTCGATGCGGCGCACGTACGTCACTGCTCGCACCGGTGGTTTCGCCGCGAAGACGCCGAGGTCCACCCGGTCGCCGGGTGCGGCATCCTTCCCGAACAGGGTTGTCACGATGCGGCGGTCGTCGTGCTCGAGGCCGCCCAGATCCCGCAGGACGACGTGGAAGTCGTCGGTGTCGGCGCGGTCGCCGGTGGCGGTGATCTCCACCTTGTCGCGCACGGCCAGGTCGACCACGTGCGCGGCCAGCGCCCGGGCGGGGACGCCGAGCACGCCCGCAGACAACGTGGGCGACTCGTCGACCGGCGGCGTGTATTCGACGATGACGGGCGATCGATCCGGGTTGCGACGCAGGACCGCTTTCATGACCAGGACGAAGGCCAGTCCACCGAATCCCGCCAGGAGCCCCAGCACCGGAAGGATCCATTCCCACCACGGATACGGCGGTGGTGGCGGCGGCGTGGGCGCGGCGAACGTGCCCAGCTCGAAGCCGAGCGCGACCGTGACGTTCTCGTCGGCGCCGAGACCGGTGTCGGCCGCGGTGAAGGCCAGCTGTCTCTCGGATGCGTTGACGATGCCGTTGCCGAGCGCCCAGGCGAGCACTTCATCGGGCGGCGATGCGGCGGTCGCAGGCTGGATGTCGCACCGCTCGGTGGATCCGGCGGGCCCGGTGTAGCAGAAGGTGCGATCGGGCAGGAGACCCGCGGCGGCGTCGCCGAGGATGCGCACGTTCGCGCGGACGTCGGCGAAGGGCTGCGCGTGGTCGGTGCCGATGGTGTCCCAGTAGAACTCGTCGGCGACGGTGTCCTCGTACCGCAGCACGACGTCGCTCATGATGTACGAGATGACGTACGTCTGCGCCCCGCGGACATAGCTGTCGTCGCCGGTCAGCACGTAGACGAAGTCCTCGTCCTCTTCGGTCCACCACGGAATCGGTGCCCCGCCGGCGCCGGTGACGCTCACCACCCGCGTGTCGTGCGCGACGCCCGAGTCGGCCTTGGGAAGCCACCGCACGATGCCCTTGTTCTGGTCGTAGTCGGGGAAGCGGGCGATGAGCGTCTCGGTCGTGAAGAGTTCGCTGCGCCCGCCTGCTCCCCGGCCGAGCCAGTAGTCGGCCTCGAAGGAGTCGTAGGCGAAATCATCGACCGACGTGCTGACGCGCAGGGCCGCCGCGGCGCTCGCCTCGCTCCCGCGGCTCGCCACCCCGGCGGATGCCGTGGCCGGCAGGTCGCTGCGAAGCAGGGCGATGGCCGCGGCCACCACGACGACCACGACCAACGCGACAGCGATCGCCCAGGTGCGCCAGGTGAGCCGTGCTCGCATGCCCCCACCTTAGGGGGCGGGCGTTGCGCGCTCCCACGGTTCGATGCCACCCGGGATCACGACGAGGCTCGGTGCGGCCGGCGCAACCTCCGGAAGCCGGGGCAGCCACGCCGGCTCGCGGACCGTCACCTTCGCCCGCAGATGCTCGAGCTCGAAGGCGAGCTGACCCGCGGTCACCGGGATGGCCGGGTTCGCAGCATCCGCTCGCAGCACTCGCGTGCCGTCGAAGGAGTAGCCGCGCGCACTCGCCTCGGCGCGCAGCGCCCCGAGGTAGTGGCCGATCGCGTCGAGCGGATCCGGCGTCGCCCGGAAGCGTTCGAGCTGCGGGTGACGCGTGTAGCCGCGAGTTCCGCCCGCCAGCACGCGCTGCGCGAGCAGCGCTTCGCGCCAGCAGGCGACGAGGCCCGTGCGGTCGAGGACCGACGGATGCACAGACCACAGCCGCATGGCGGGTTCAGGCCGACAGTGCGAGCACTCCGGCCGTCTCACCGAGCGACTCGCGAGCGACCTCGGGACGCGCGTTGAGCGTGTCGCCGTAGCTCGGGATGAGCTCGCGCAGGCGCGGCTCCCACGCCTCGATACGGTCGGGGAAGCAGGTCTTCAAGAGGCCGAGCATGATCGAGACCGCGGTCGATGCGCCCGGGGAGGCGCCGAGCAGGCCGGCGATCGTGCCGTCGGCGCCGGTGACGACCTCCGTGCCGAACTGCAGCACGCCGCCCTTCTCGGGGTCCTTCTTCATGACCTGCGCGCGCTGGCCGGCCTGGATGAGGGTCCAGTCCTCGTCCTTCGCGGTGGGCATGAAGACGCGGAGGCTGTCGACCTTCTTCTTGTGGTTCTTCAGCAGCTCACCCACGAGGTAGGTGATGAGGCTGGGGTTGTCCCACGCGACCTTGAGCATGGGGCCGAGATTGCCGGGGCGCACCTGGCCGACGATGTCGAACCAGGACCCGGTCTTCAGGAACTTCGGGCTGAACGTCGCGAACGGACCGAACAGCAGCGACGCCTCGCCGTCCACGACGCGGGTGTCGAGGTGCGGCACCGACATCGGCGGCGCGCCGACGGAGGCCTGCGAGTAGACCTTGGCCTTGTGCTGGGCCACCACCGCAGGGTTCGACGTCTTGAGGAACTGCCCGCCGATCGGGAACACGCCGTAGCCCGAGATCTCGGGGATGCCCGAGCGCTGCAGCAGCTTGAGCGCCCAGCCGCCGGCGCCGACGAAGACGAACTTCGCGCGGATCTCACCCGGGGTACGCCCGATGGTGCGTCGGTACTTCACGCTCCAGGTGCCGTCCGCGAGACGCTTGAGCTTGCGCACCTCGGTGTTGGTGCGCACGTCGGCACCGTTCTCGGCGAGTCGGCCGACCAGCTGCCGGGTGAGGGCGCCGAAGTCGACATCCGTGCCGGCGGGCACCCGTGTCGCGGCGAACGGCTCACCCTTGCGGCGCTTCTGCATGAGCAGCGGCGCCCACTGGTTGATGACCCGCGAGTCTTCGCTGTACTCGATCCCGGCGAACAGCGGCTCGTCCTTGAGCGCCTCGTAGCGCTTCTTGAGGTACGCGACATCTTTCTCGCCGCGCACGAACGTCATGTGGGGCGCGGAGTTGATGAAGGTCGACGGAGCATCGAGCACGCCCGCCTCGACGAGCGACGACCACAGCTGCCGGCTCTGCTGGAATTGCTCGTTGATCGAGATGGCCTTGGCGGGGTCGACCGAGCCGTCCTTGCCCTCGGGCATGTAGTTCAGCTCGCACAGGGCTGCGTGGCCGGTGCCGGCGTTGTTCCACGCGTTCGAGCTCTCCAGCGCGACATCGCTCAGCCGCTCGAAGACGGCGATCTTGAGGTCGGGCTGCAACTCCTGCAGCAGCGTGCCGAGCGTCGCGCTCATGATCCCGCCGCCGATCAGCAGCACGTCGACGGTCTCGACGTGGGAGTTGTGTTCGGTGTGGTTCTCAGCGGGCGTTGCGGTCACCAGACGATTCTAGTTCCGCGCGAAAGCAACCCCGACCCTGGCCGGCTCCTCACGCCGAAAGTCCTGCGGTTATTGCCGAAACGGAAAGCGGACGGATGCTGCGGGCAGCAGCATCGTCCGCTCCAAGGTGTGCGCGTCAGGCGGAGACGCCGAGGTTCGCGGCGACGACCTCGGCGATCTGCACGGCGTTCAGGGCCGCGCCCTTGCGGAGGTTGTCGTTGGAGATGAACAGCACGAGGCCCTTGCCCTCGGGCGCCGACTGGTCGGCGCGGATGCGGCCGACGTAGCTCGGGTCGTTGCCCGCCGCCTGCAGCGGCGTCGGGACCTCTTCGACGACGACGCCGGGCGCCGACGCGAGGATCTCGTACGCACGCTCCGGCGTGATGTCGTTCGCGAACTCGGCGTGGAT
>DATEOM010000524.1:0-5056 GCA_035274105.1 Microbacterium sp. | reverse complement strand
CCCCGGCCTCGCGTACGGCAAGCGCTGACCTCGGAGCAGCGGAAGAGGGTGGGCCCGGCATCCCGGCCCCACCCTCTTCCGTCCTCTTCCGTCCTCTTCCGTCCTCCGTCGGTAGGGGTTTGGGGCGCATTCTCTCCGTTGGGGCGCAGAATCTGCGCCCCGACGGAGAGAATGCGCCCCAAACCCCTACCGACGGAGGACGGAAGAGGACGGAAGAGGACGGAAGAGGACGGAAGAGGGTGGGGCCGGGATGCCGGGCCCACCCTCTTCCGCTGCTCCGAGGTCAGCGCTTGCCGTACGCGAGGCCGGGGTGCGGGTCCTCGCAGGCGAAGCTCGCCGCGCTCTCGGGGTCGCCCGAGACGTACTGTGCCACCTGGGGGTACACGCACAGCGGCCGCGAGCGGGTGGGCGACCAGTCCGCCGGCACCTCCGGGTTCGCCGGATTGACCGATGCCACGAGCTGCTCGGGTGCGGTGCCCTGCTCGACCCAGGCCACCAGTGCGGCCAGCCCGCCGTGCTGGTCGGTGGCCGGACCGCCGGCGACGTGGCCCATGCCCGGAACCTCGAAGTAGCGCGTGAACGCCTCGGCGTCGCCGCCGTTGTTGCGGTCGAGCTCGTCGAACCAGGCGGCGGTGTCGTCGGGCGAGAACACCCCGTCCGACGCGCCGTGGATCACGATCATCTTGGCGCCGCGGTCGCGCAGCGTGTCGAGGTGCGTCGGGTCGGGCGGCGTCATGAACGACATCGCGCTCTCGGTGTAGATGCCCGAAGTGGCGTAGATCTTCGACGCCTCGGTGTCGACGTCGAATCCGAGCGCGTAGCCCTGCAGGTCGGCGAGGATGCTCGGGTCGGCCGGCGGTGTCGTGAAGATGAAGCCGACCGCCGGCGCGTCCCGCGTGTAGGGCGAACCGAACTTCCACCCTGCCCAGCCGGTCTGGGTGAGGCCCGGATCGAACGGGAACGACGAGTAGATCTCCTTGTTGTTGCTCGTGCGGGCGCCCGCGAAGACCTCCTCGATGACCGCCTGCTGCTCCTTCGTCAGGCAGGTCCCGTCGCGCTCGCCGTCGCACCGCGGCACGTCGCGCTTGATGGAGAACGCGCGCTGGCAGATCGTGCTGTCCTGCACCATGCCGTCGGCGAGACCGTCCAGCCCGTCGCAGCGGGCCAGAATGGCGCTCGCGACGAGAGCGCGCTCCTGCGGAGTGAACGCCGTGCTCAGGTCGGCGGGGTTCGTGGCGACGCTCGCCCACTGCTGCGCGCCCCACAGCTGCGCGACGGCCGCCTGCGGGAGGTTGAAGCCCGGCGCGATCGCGAGGAACCCGTCGTACTGGTCGGCGTAGCGGGCGGCGGCGACCATGGTGTGGCGGCCGCCGTTCGAGCCGCCGGTGATGTACGACCGGTCGGGTCCGCGGTCGTAGGCCGCGGTGATGAGCGCCTTGGCCATCGGGGTGAGCGTGCCGACCGCCTGGTAGCCGTAGTCGAGGCGTGCCTGCGGCTCGCGGCCGAACAGGGGGTTCTGCGAGCCGTTGTGGCCGGCGTCCGAGCTCAGCACGGCGAAGCCCAGCTGCAGTCCGCTCTCACCACCGCGGGTCAGGCCGAGCGCCGGCACCACCGAGCCGTCGAGCCCGCCGTTGCCCTGGTAGAGGAAGCGGCCGGCCCAGGCCACCGGGAGGCGCATCTCGAAGCCGATCGCGTAGGTCTGGCCGTCGAACGTGCTCACGCGCTCGTTCATCGTGCCGCGCACGAGGCAGTGCTCGCCGATGGGCTGGCCGCCGTTGCTCACGGTGCCGGCGGCGACGCGCGACACCGAGGCGATCTTCGTCGCGGGATAGGCGAAGCCGTTGAGCGTCTCGCACTCCTGCAGCGTGCCCGGCTGCGCCGCCGACAGCTGCGGCAGCCTGTCCTGGTCTCCGGGGGGCGCCGCGGAGGCGGGCGTCGCGAGCCCGGCAGTCAGGAGGACGGATGCTGCGACCGCCGCCATCGTCGTCGTGAGGGTTCTGCGGCGCCGCCGGCCGGCGGAAGGTTCTCCTCGTGGATCGGCCTGGGGTGAGCCGTAGAAGAAGCGTGACATGGGGGTCCTCTTCCGGTTCCGGTCCGCGAGATCCTTCTCAGCGGACGATCTGGAGGCGCAGGGCGTCGTCGCCGAGCGTGCTGACAAGCTACGCAGACTAGTTGCACATTGCAACTGTTTTCTCACTGACCGGGCGCCGCCCGCGGCTAGACTTCGGAGCGGCACAGCCGGGTACGGAACGGGGAATGGCTTGGCGGAGGCGAGTGGCGAGCGCGCGGCGGGACGCCTCGGCGACAACCCCGGCTTCCTCGCGGCCCGCTTCACGTCGCTCGCCGCGACGGTGTCGAACCGCGCGCTCGCGCCGTTCGGGCTGCGTGCGCGCAGCTACTCGCTCCTGGAGCTCGCGGCCTCGTCCGGCGGCATGTCGCAGCGCGACATCGGGCACATCCTCTGCCTCGACAAGGCCCATGTCGTGCGGCTCGTCGACCAGGTCGCCGCGAGCGGGCTGGTCGTGCGCACCCGGGATCCTCGCGACGGTCGCGCGTGGCTGATCCGCGTGACGCCCGAGGGGGCGTCGGTGGCCGAGGCGGCCGGCCGCGCGCTCGACGACGCGTACGCGCGCATGCTCGGTGCGCTGGGCGACGACGAACTTGCCACCGCGATGACGTCGCTGCGCCGGCTGGCGTTCGGCCTCGACGCCGGGGACTGACCCTACCTGTCGTCGACCAGCCGGGCGCTCGCGAGATCTGCGCTGCTCGCCGCGCCGGCGGACGCGCCGTGCAGGCGATCCACGAGGGCCAGGCCCCGGCGCGCCCAGGCGATCTCGCCCTGGGCGCGCTCGACGAGACCCTCGTACGCGAAGCGCTTGTAGGCGATGGTGCGCTCGCGGTCGGCGTCCGCCGTCACGGCGAGGCGACGCACGAGCATCGGGTTGGCGACGGCGTCGATGCGCTCGAGCTCGCCCTCCCACTGGGCGAGTTCGCCCTCCCACTGCGCGATGTGCCGCGCGAGGAACGTCCGGGCGGCCTCGGGCGTCGTCGCCTCGAGGTATGCGGCACGCAGGTGTGCGGGATCGCGCACGCGCTGGTAGTCGAGGGGAGAGCTCATCCATTCGGCGAACGCCTGCTCACCGGCATCCGTCACGTGGTACATGCGCCGCGTGCCGCGCTCGCCGCGGGTCTGCTCCTCGCCCTCGATGAGGCCGAGCTCCTCCATCTTGCGCAGCTCGGGATAGATCTGGGAGTCGGGCGCGTGCCAGACGTGGCCGACCGACTGGTGGAACTGCTTCTGCAGGTCGTAGCCCGACAGCGGGCCCACCCGCAGGATCGCGAGCAGGGCGTAGCGCAGACTCATCAGGTGCTCTCCTTCCTCGCCCGAGGGTAGCGGGCCGAAGACGGTGAGACCCCGGTTGACGGACGAGACCGCGGGGTTCACCCACGGTCTCGTCCGCCGACTGGGGTCTCAGCGGCTGTGCGGTCAGGCCGGCTGGTACTGGGTGCGCCAGCCGCCGTGGTACGTCTGGCGGGCGACCGTCGAGTACGGCACGGGCGAGACGACCGCCCGCACCTCGAGCTGCCGGTGCGGCTCGACCGAGGCCTTCGTGGTGCCGCCGTTCGGCTCGCCCCACACGACCGTCACCTCGGCGCCCTCGGGCACGTCGGGATTGACCGTCGCGAGCGACAGTGCACGCTTCTCGTTGGCGCTGTACCCGGTGAACATCGAGAACCCGACGTTGTTGCCGTCGGCATCCGTCACCGAGTCGTAGTTCGCCGACCCGTAGTTGGCGAGCGGCAGATCGAAGAACTTGTAGCTCTCGTTCTCGGTGTCCAGCAGCGAGGCGAAGATCTTCGTGACGTCCTCGGCGTTCCACGCGAGCGTGACCTTGCGGCGCTGGGTCTCGGGGTCGATCTTCTCGAGCGCGTCGCGGCCGATGAAGTCGTGGTCGAACTTCACGAAGGAGCCGTAACCGAGCTCCCAGGGCGTGAGGTAGTAGTCCGAGATGTCGTCCGACACGAACGACCCGGCGAGCGTGCCGGTCGCCTCGTAGCTGTCGACGCCGAGCCATTCGCGGTAGCCGCGCTCGGCCTCGCCGGAGTAGATGGCCGGCAGCGGCGACGGGATCCAGCCCGACTCGAGCGTGTTCGACGGGTACGCGCGCGAGCCGACCGGAACGAGGCCGAACTCCGCGCCCGCCTCGACGATGAGGTCGCGCACGCGGTGGTGGTCCTCGTACGGCCCCCACACCTCGAGGCCGGGGGCGCCGGCCATCCCGTGGCGGAGCGTGCGGACGTTGGCGCCGCCGATCTGCATCTCGGACATGCTGAAGAACTTCAGCTGCTCGAGCGGCCCGCCGTTGAGCTTCTCGATGACGTTCCAGGCGGCCGGACCCTGGATCTGGAACCGGTAGTACCGGCGGCTCACGGCGTCGCCGTACGGGCGCGAGGGCGAGCGACGGTCGACGGTGATGTCGAGGTTCGAGTAGCCGCCGGTCTCGCCGTGGTACATCAACCAGTTCGACGCCGGCGCGCGGCCGACGTAGACGTACTCGTCCTCGGCCTCGTGGAAGAGGATGCCGTCGCCGATGACGTGGCCCGACGCGGTCGTCGGCACGTACTGCTTGGCGCGGTTCACCGGGAACGTCGCGACCGAGTTGATCGCCGTGTCGGAGATCAGCCTGATCGCGTCCGAGCCCTTGAGGAACACGTTGTCCATGTGGTGCGACTGGTCGTAGAGCACGGCGGTGTCGCGCCAGGCCTTCTGCTCCTTGATCCAGTTCTGGAAGTCCGCGGGGACCACCGGGTAGATGTACGAGCCGATCTGCGAGTTGCGCAGCATCTCGACGGCGTTCTGGCCGTCGAGCAGCTCCTGCAGATTCTTCGCCATGATGAACCTCTCTGTTCGTGGGTGTGTGGTTGTGGGACGGATGCCGCGGGCCGAGCGTTTCGTCGGCTGGTGCGCTTCGCTCGCTCGACGACCGGGTGTTAGGTGAACACGATGGTGCTGTTGCCGTGTCGGATGACGCGGTCCTCGGCGTGCCATTGGACC
>DATEOM010000523.1:0-3161 GCA_035274105.1 Microbacterium sp. | reverse complement strand
CAAGGACGACCGCACCGGCACCGGCACGACGAGCGCGTTCGGCCGGCAGATCCGGTTCGATCTCGCGCAGGGCTTCCCCCTCATCACGACCAAGCGGGTCCACTTCAAGTCGATCGCGTACGAGCTGCTGTGGTTCCTCCGGGGTGAGTCGAACGTCGCGTGGCTGCAGGAGAACGGCGTCACCATCTGGGACGAGTGGGCGGATGCCTCGGGCGAGCTCGGCCCCGTCTACGGCGTGCAGTGGCGGTCCTGGCCGACCCCGTCGGGCGAGCACATCGATCAGATCGCGCTCGTGCTCGACCAGATCCGCGCGAACCCCGATTCCCGACGACTGATCGTGTCGGCGTGGAATCCGGCCGACATCCCCGACATGGCCCTCGCGCCCTGCCACGCGATGTTCCAGTTCTACGTCGCCGACGGCAAGCTGTCGTGCCAGCTGTACCAGCGCAGCGCCGACCTCTTCCTCGGCGTGCCGTTCAACATCGCGTCGTACGCGCTGCTGACGCTGATGGTCGCGCAGCAGGCGGGGCTCGAGCCGGGCGACTTCGTCTGGACCGGCGGCGACTGCCACATCTACGACAACCACGTCGAGCAGGTGCGCGAGCAGCTCGGCCGCGAGCCGTACCCCTACCCCACGCTGCGCCTCACGCGGACGCCCGAGTCGATCTTCGACTACCGCTACGACGATTTCGTGCTCGAGGACTATCAGCACCACCCCGCGATCCGCGGGGCGGTCGCGGTATGACGGCGCCGATCGGCCTCATCTGGGCCGAGGCGCACGACGGCGTGATCGGCGCCGACGGCGGCATGCCGTGGCACGTGCCCGAAGACCTCGCGCACTTCAAGGCGCTCACGCTCGGCGCGCCGGTGGTGATGGGCCGCCGCACGTGGGAGTCCTTCCCCGCGCGCTTCCGGCCGCTGCCGGGCCGGCGCAACATCGTGATCACCCGGCAGGAGGACTGGACGGATGCCGGCGCCGAACGCTCTGGATCGCTCGAGGCCGCGCTGGCTCTGGCAGGCGACGGGGAGCCCGAGCGCATCTGGGTGATCGGCGGCGGGCAGCTGTTCCGGGAGGCCATCGGCCTCGCCGACCTCCTCGAGGTCACCGAGCTCGACATCGCGGTCGACGGAGACACCGTGGCTCCCGACCGCACCGGCTGGGTCACCGTCGCGACCGAACCGGAGGGCGGCTGGCACACCTCGGGTTCCGGCATCCGCTACCGCTTCCTGCGGCTGGTGCCGCCGGCCGGGCGGGGCGCCACACCGACCCGGCAATAAGCTGGCGCGCATGGCGAAGACGGCGCTCATCACCGGTGCGAGCTCGGGGCTCGGCGCGGAGTACGCACGTCAGCTCGCGGCGAAGGGCGCGCACCTCGTGCTCGTCGCCCGCGACCGGCAGGCGCTCGAGCAGCTCGCCGTCGGGCTCCGGTCGACCTACGGGGTCGAGGTCGAGGTGCTCGGTGCCGACCTGCTGAAGCGCCGGCAGCGCGAGCGGGTCGAGGCTCGTGTCGCCGATGAGACCCGGCCGATCGAGATCCTCGTGAACAACGCGGGGTTCGGGCTGCCGCTGGCCTTCGAGCGCAACGACATCGAGGACGAGGTGCGTCACCTCGAGCTGCACGTCGAGGTGCCGATGCGCCTCACGCACGCCGCGCTGGGCGCGATGCTCGCGCGCGGGCACGGCCGCATCATCAACGTCGCGTCGGTCGCGGCGTTCATCCCGCGCTCGACCTACGGCGCCTGCAAGGGGTGGCTCGTGAGCTTCAGCCGCTGGGCGAACGGCCGCTACGGCCCGCGCGGGGTCACGGTGACGGCCGTGTGCCCCGGGTACACCCACACGAACTTCCACGAGCGGCTCGGGCTGCCTCCCGGGCAGGAGGGCGTCCCCGACGGCATGTGGCTCGATGCCCGCGACGTCGTGGCCGAGTCCCTGCGGGACGCCGCCCGAGGCGTCCCGGTGTCGATCCCGTCGCTGCGGTACAGGCTGCTGGTCGCCCTCGCCCGCTTCGCCCCGCCGTCGGTCGCCGCCCGCATCGGCGAGCGCGGCCGCTGAGGGCGCCGGCCGCCCCTTCGCCGCATCCTTGCCTTGCCGAAACACGGGTCGGTAACGGCAACACGCCGGTGATGGATGCCGCGGCCCGGCGTGTCAGGTGACGGACCCGTGTTTCGGTACGAGTTCGGTCGTGAGGCCCGCTGGCACCACGGATCATGAGGTCGTTCCCTGCCCCGGCCCGTCGATCCGGCGGGGCTCATCGCCGAAACACGGGTCGGTAACGGCGACACGCCGGTGATGGATGCCGCGGCCCGGCGTGTCAGGTGACGAGCCCGTGTTTCGGCACCAGCGAGACTGATCCCAGTCGCCCCGGGGGAGCTGGCGCCGGGAGTCACGGCCGGTTCCTCCCCAGCGGACTCGAACCAGGGACTGTCCACCAACCGGGCTCGACCGTGCCTGCGGGTGACGCGATCGCGTGACGCTGAGGCATGACCGTCGAATCCGCCGTCGCCGCTGTCGAGCTGCTGGGAGGCGTCGCCCGCACCCGTGACATCGTCGCCCAGGGCGTCCGCAAGGGTGACCTCGCCAGGGCCCGCTCCGAGGGCTTCCTCCTGCGGCCTCGCGTCGGCGTGTACGCAACACCGTCGACATCACCCGTCACCGTCGAGGCGCTGAGCCATCGCGGGCGGGTCGCATGCGTGACCGCGGGACGGGCCTACGGATTGTGGCTTCTCGACGACGGGGATGAAGAACCGGTCCATACCTGGATCGATGAGAAGCACCACGTGATGCGGGTCGCCGTCTACCCCGAGCCCGACGAAGGCGCGTGCTGCACGTTCCACCGCGACCTCGCCGTCGACGAGCCGGCGCTGACCTCCGTCGGCCTCCTCCACTGCCTGCGGCAGATCCTCGCGTGCCGGGGCGACGAGGCATTCTTCGCGGCGCTCGAATCGGCGCTGCGGCAGAGCCTGGTCGACGATGCGGCCCGGGAGCGGCTGAGGCTCAGCATCCCCGCCGCATCGCGCTGGCTCGTCGACTTCGCGCGCGCCGACGCCGACAGCGGGCTCGAATCCCTCGTGCGGCTGCGGCTTCGCGCATGCGGGCTCTCCCTCACCCCGCAGGTCGCCATCCCAGGAGTCGGCATCGTCGACTTCGTCATCGGCGACTA
>DATEOM010000522.1:0-2693 GCA_035274105.1 Microbacterium sp. | reverse complement strand
TTCCTCGATTCGCTCCGCTTCGAGATCGGCGCCAAAGAGGTCTACGTCTTCACCCCGAAGGGCCGCGTCATCGGCCTGCCCTCCGGGGCGACGCCCGTGGACTTCGCGTACGCCGTGCACACCGAGGTCGGCCACCGCACGATGGGGGCGAAGGTCAACGGGCGGCTCGTGCCGCTCGAGTCCGAGCTCAAGAGCGGCGACGTCGTCGAGGTGTTCACCTCGAAGAACCCCGACGCCGGCCCGAGCCAGGACTGGCTCGGCTTCGTGCGCAGCACCCGCGCCCGCAACAAGATCCGCGGCTGGTTCACCAAGGAGCGCCGCGAAGAGGCGATCGAGCAGGGCAAGGAATCGATCGCCCGTGCGATGCGCCGGCAGAACCTGCCGCTGCAGCGCCTGATGAGCCAGGACTCGTTCACCGAGGTCGCCCACCAGCTCCGCTACGAGGACGTCTCCGCGCTCTACGCCGCGGTCGGCGAGGGGCACGTCTCGACCCAGTCGGTCATCGAGAAGGTCACCGCGCTGGTCGCGGCGGGTGACACCACCACCGGCCCGATCGACCTGCCGGTCGTCGGCCGGGCGCGCGCTCCGCGCAACGGCGACTCCGGCATCCTCGTGCGCGGCGCCCCCGACATCCTGGTCAAGCTCGCGAAGTGCTGTACCCCGGTGCCCGGCGACCAGATCGTCGGATTCGTCACGCGTGGCAGCGGCGTCTCGGTGCACCGCGCCGACTGCACGAACGTCAAGTCGCTCATGGAGGACCCCGAGCGCCTGATCGACGTCGAGTGGGCGCCGACGACGAAGAGCATCTTCCTGGTGCAGATCCAGGTCGAGGCGCTCGATCGCTCGGGCCTGCTGAGCGATGTGACGCGTGTGCTCAGCGAGCACCATGTCAACATCCTCTCGGCGACGGTGTCCACCTCGAACGATCGTCTCGCCCTCAGCCGGTTCGTCTTCGAGATGGGCGACATCGTCCACCTCGACCGCGTCCTCAACGCCGTGCGGCGCATCGACGCCGTCTACGACGTCTACCGCGTCACGTCGTCCTGACGCCCGGCGACGATCGCCCGCAGGCACGCCAGCGCCGAGCGCTTGTGCGGGAGCGCACCCGCTTCCAGCCGCGCGATCGCCCGGTCCACGGCATCCGTGTCCGCATCTGCGAGAAGTCGCGCGGCCTCGGTGTGCTCGTCGTCGCCCAGGCGTGCGAGGTCGGCGAGCGTGCGCTCGGGACTCGTGACGAGCACGCCGCCGACGAGCTGCAGGTCCTCACCGGGCACCTGCAGGTCGCGGTACACCACGCGGCGATCCGGCCGCACGTGAAGTCGCCGCGACACGGCACGCTGCACGGTGTGGCGCGAGGGCGGCAGCGGCAGGCCGCCGTGCACCCACGCCGCGGACAGGTGGGTCGCGGCGAGCGTGTCACCCAGGGTCTCGGCGAGCGATCCCGCCCGCAGCGCCGCCGTCTCGACGGCATCGGCGGGCATGTACGCGTCGCCGAGCGGCACCAGGTCGCCGTCGAGGCACGCGGCCGTGAGCTCGGCACGCGAGAGCCGCTCGTCGGCGAAATAGAGGAAGGGCGATCCCACGGGGGAAGTCTGCCGCACTCCGGATGGTGCACGGATGCTGCGCCCCGCCGGTTGTGGAGAACCCGACCGTCGCGGATGCGACGACCGGGTTCTGCACCGCTCAGGAGCGGCGGATCATCCGCCGAGTGCCTTGAGCCACGTGCGACGAGCCTCGAGTGCGTCGGTCGCGTTCGCGATCGCCTTCTTGTCGCCCGACTTCTTCGCGGCCTCGAGCTCGTCCTCGAGCTTCTGGATCGCGTCGTTGAGCTGGCGCGTCATGTCGTTCGCGCGCGCCTTCTGCTCGGGGTCGTTGCGCTTCCAGTCGGCGTCCTCCCGCGATCGCAGCGCGTTCTCGACGCGACGCAGCTCGTCGTCGAGCGAGCGCTCGGTGTCGCGCGGGAAGATGCGGCCGATCTCGTCCCAGCGGCGCTGGATGCCGGTGAGGATCGAGCGGGCCTTCGTGATGTCGCGCTCGTCGCCGACCGCCTTCGCCTCTTCGAGCAGAGCTCGTTTGAGATCGATCTTCTCGCGCGAGGCTTCGGCGTCCGCCGCCTCACGCTCGATCCGCGCGCCGTAGAGCGCATCGCCTGCCGCCTTGAAGCGCGCCCACAGAGCGTCATCGACCTTCTTGCCGGCGCGGCCCGCGGTCTTCCACTGGTCGAGCAGCTCGCGGTACGCGGGGATGCCGTCCTCACCCTTGGGCGCAAGCGCCTCCGCCTTCTCGACCAGGCGCGTCTTGCGGTCGCGCACGCCCTTGTGAGCCTCGTCGAGCTCGGCGTAGAACGCGCGGCGGTGCTTGTCGACGGTCGCGCGTGCGTCGCGGAACCGCTTCCAGAGCTGCTGAGCCGTCGACTTCGGCAGGCGCGGACCGTTCTGCTGCTGCGACTGCCACTGGTCGAACAGCGCGTTGAGCTCGGCCGTGGCCTGCTTCCACTGCACCGTGCGCGGGTCGCGTGCGGCGAGGGCCTCGGCCTTCTCGACCAGCTCGGTGCGGGCCTTGACCGCGTCGTCGACGGCTTCGCGCGCGGCGACGGCCTCGGTCGCGGACTCGGCGGCGAGCGTCTCGGTGAGGGCGGCGACGCGGGCGACGAGGCTCGCGAGATCGCCGACGGCGGCAGCGCCGTCGAGCTT
>DATEOM010000521.1:0-4137 GCA_035274105.1 Microbacterium sp. | reverse complement strand
AGCGCCCGTGTTCGCGCCTGCCGCAGTGGAGCTGCCGCCCGCCGGCTACGGCCCGGTGCGCGTCGGCTGGGAGGCCGGCCGTGCGAGCCTGGCCACAACGCCCGGCCCGATCCGGCCGCTCGAGACCAGCGCCGACATCCTTCCCGAGCTCACCGAGGCCGTCGAGAAGCCCCGGCCGCTGTGGCGGCACCCGGCATCGCTTGTCTCCATCGCGACGACGCTGCTCGCCCTCATCGCGCTCGGCACGTTCCTCGTCATCGGCATGCTCAACCCCGGAGCCGCGGCCTCCGGGCTCGCCCTGACGGTGAGCCCCTACAACGTGCGCGCCACCTGGTCGGGCCCGGAGGTGCCCTACCAGCTGCTCGTGGTGGGCGGCCCGGGCGGCGAAGCCGTGGACGTCTCGCAACTCGTGACCGGCGTCGAGGCGTGGATCCCCGTCTCGGCGGGCCTCATCGACGAGCGGTCGTGCGTGGTCGTACGCCCGGCGTCGGCTGCGGGGGCGCCGGTCACGCTCGACGCCGATGCGCTGGCCGCGCAGGGCGCGTCGTCCGCGTGCGTTGCGGATGCCGCCGAGGCCGACGCGCCCACCGATGACTGAGCTCCGGCGCACCGCGGCGGTGACGGTGGCCGCCTCGCTGCTCCTGGTGACCGGCTGCGCGAGCGCTCCGGCGGCACCCGTGCCGATGCCCACGTGGGTGGACCTCAGCGGCTACGATCCCGAGCTCGACGCCAACGGCCTCGCGCTCCTGGATCCGGCCGACGCACGGACCCAGATCCTGACGGACGCCGCCACCGCCGACACCGCCATGACCGTGACGTACCTCGACGCCTCGGGACGATCGCTCGACGTCGCCTTCACCGGCGGGCCGCGGCGGTTCAGCGCCGAGATCACGGCGGACGGCGAAGCGACGTCGATCGTCGTCGACGGCGCGCGCGCCGCGGTCACGCCGTCGAGCGCGATCGCCGCAGCGGCGGGCATCGAGCCGGGCGTGGCAGCGTGCGTCGCCGCCACCGACGAGCTCGTGACCCGATGGCAGCCGCTGCTAGACCCGTCCGCGTTCCTCGCCGACGCGACGGCGGACGCCTCCGGTCTCGGAGCGCCTCAGGGCGACGCGGTCGAGCTGCTGCTGGGCGAGGACGGCACCGCCGGCGTGCTGCGGGTGAGCACGACCGGGCCGGCGCTGCCCTCCGAGCTGATCCGCGCCGACGAAGCGGGCTCGGTGCACGCCCGGTTCAGCGGCTGGGGAGAAGCGCAACCGCAGCCGCTCCCCGGCGGCTGCTGATCACCGTCTCCTGATCACCAGCCCGGCTGATCACCAGCTCCTGATCACCAGCGCGCCTGATCACCAGCTCCTGATCACCAGCGGGGCTGGCCCGCACACGCGGTGCCGAGCCGGTGCAGGCCCGCCTGGGGATCGGCGAACGCCGCCCACACCGCGCGGCTGTCGCGGCGCTCGGCGGCCTCCGCCATCTCGGTGAGCAGGCGCGGCGCCGCCGCGGTCCACGCGACGTAGTCGGCCTGATCGATCCCCGTGCTGCCGCGTTCCGCGACCCGCCGCACCTCGGCGGCGAGATCGGCCACGCGGGCGAAGGCATCCGCCCCGCCCGCCTGGCACTCGATCGCAGCCGCCATCAGGTCCACCACGGGCTGCGCGAGCGTCGCGCAGCGGTCGGCCAGTGCGTCCGTCATCCGTCAGCGTCCTCTCGGATCAGTGGAAGAAGTGGCGCTCGTTCGTGAAGAACATCGTCACGTTCGCGGCCTTCGCGGCGGCGATGACCTCGTCGTCGCGGACCGAGCCGCCCGGCTGGACGATGGCCGAGATGCCGGCATCGAGCAGGATCTGCGGGCCGTCCGCGAAGGGGAAGAACGCGTCGGATGCTGCGACCGACCCGGCGGCGCGGTCACCGGCGCGCTCGACCGCGAGGCGGCACGAGTCGACGCGGTTGACCTGGCCCATGCCGATGCCCACGGTCGCCGAGTTCTTGGCGAGGACGATGGCGTTCGACTTGACGGCGCGGCAGGCCTTCCAGGCGAAGATGAGGTTGGTCATCTCCTCGTCGGCGGGACGCTCGCCCGACACCAGCTGCCAGTCCTTCGCGACGGACTCGATGTCGTCCGGGAAGCGGTCGGCGTCCTGCAGCAGCAGTCCGCCCGAGACGAGACGCACGTCCAGACGCTCCTGCCGCCAATCGGCGGGCAGCTGCAGCAGCCGCAGGTTCTTCTTGGCCTTGAAGACCTCGAGGGCCGCGGGCTCGAAGTCCGGCGCGACGATGACCTCGGTGAAGATGTCCTTGAGGTTCTCGGCCATCTTGAGCGTCACGGTGCCGTTGGCGGCGATGACGCCGCCGTACGCCGACACCGGGTCGCACTCGTGGGCGCGCAGGTGCGCGCTCGCGATGGGGTCGAGGGCGTTGGGCGCCGTCACCGCGATGCCGCAGGGGTTCGCGTGCTTGATGATCGCGACGGCGGGCTTGACCATGTCGAAGGCGGCGCGGAGGGCGGCGTCGGCGTCGACGTAGTTGTTGTACGACATCTCCTTGCCCTGGAGCTGGATCGCCTGGGCGATGCCGTGGCCGCCGTTACGGGTGTAGATGGCGGCGCGCTGGTGCGAGTTCTCGCCGTAGCGGAGGGTCGCGAGGCGCTCGGCCTTGATCGTGAGGTGCGCAGGCAGATCCTCTTCAAGGAGCGTGCCCTCGGTGAACCAGGTGGCGACGGCACGGTCGTATTCGGCCGTGTGGGCGAAGGCGCGAGCGGCGAGCTCGCGGCGCTGCACCAGGCTCGTGCCACCCGCGCGGACGGCCTCGATGACCGCCGGGTACGACGACGGCGAGACGACGATCGCGACGTTGGCGTAGTTCTTCGCCGACGCGCGCACCATGGCCGGGCCGCCGATGTCGATCTGCTCGACGACGTCGTCGCCCTGGGCGCCCGAGCGCACGGTCTCGACGAACGGGTACAGGTTCACCACGACGAGCTCGAACGGCGCGATGCCGAGCTCGCCGAGCTGACGCTCGTGGTCCTCGAGGCGGAGGTCGGCGAGCAGGCCCGCGTGCACGCTCGGGTGCAGCGTCTTGACGCGGCCGTCGAGGGACTCGGGGAACCCGGTCACGCTCGACACGTCGGTGACCGAGTAACCGGCCTCACGCAGCAGCGTCGCCGAGCCGCCCGTCGACACGATCTCGACGCCGGCCGCGGCCAGCGCCTCGCCGAGGGCCAGCAGGTCGGTCTTGTCGCTCACCGACACGAGTGCGCGACGCACCGGGACGACGTCGCGGGGGCGGTACAGGGCGGGGTCGTGGCTCGGTCCGGCCATGGCGGATCTCCTCGGTGGGGTGGGGGTCAGAGCTGTGCGCTCGCGGACACGGCCGCGAGGTCGAGGTCGCCGGTCGCGACGCGGCGCACCACGTCGATCAGCAGGCGCCGTTCGACGGGCTTGATGCGCTCGTGCAGGGCGTGCTCGTCGTCGCCGGGGAGCACGGGCACGCGCTCCTGGGCGAGGATCGGCCCCGAGTCGACCCCGTTGTCGACGATGATGACGCTGGCCCCCGTCTGCGCCACGTCGGCGGCGAGCGCGTCGCGCACGCCGTGCGCGCCGGGGAACTCCGGCAGGTACGCCGGGTGGGTGTTGATGATGCGCGGCGACCACGCGTCGACGAGCTCGGCCGGCAGCAGGCGCATGAGCCCGCTCAGCACGACGAGGTCGGGACGCCACACGTCGAGCTGGGTGCCGAGCTCGGCGCCCCACTCCTCTCGGCTCGCGAACTGCGCGAACGGCACCATGAACGTGGGGATGCCGTACTCCTCGGCATGCGCGAACCCGTCGGCCTCACGGTCGGCGCCGACGACGACGATGCGGGCGGGGAACTCGGGATCGGCCGCCGCGTCGAGCAGAGCGCGCAGGTTCGACCCTGTGCCCGAGATGAGAACAGCGACCGTCAGCACCGGCTCAGTCTACTGGGAACCATCCCTCGCCCCGGGCGGCGCCGACCGGGGCAGATCGATCGGCTCGGTCGTCGCTTCCGATGCGGCAGGCGGGGACGGATGCTGCTCCCCCACGTCGTCCTCCGGCACCGCGCCGCCCCGCCGGGCGGTGAACGCCGCGACCGCCGCGAACGCGGCCGCCTCGGGCGGCTCGG
>DATEOM010000520.1:0-5622 GCA_035274105.1 Microbacterium sp. | reverse complement strand
AGGCGCGGCGGCGCTCGTCGCGGGCGCGGCGCTTGTCGTCGCGGGTCAGCCGCGCGCGCTCCGTCGTGGACAGCGTGCGGGTGTCGAGAGGGGTTGCGGGAAGGACGGCCATCACTTGAGTCCGCTCTGCTTGCGGGTCAGGAAGAGGAACCCGAACGATCCGATGAAGACGACGATGGCGAGCGAGAACGCGATCGTCGAGGCGTAATTGAACTGGCTGTAGCTGAACGCGAGGGCGAACGCGTACATGTTCGGCGTGTAGTCGGCGGGCAGCGCACCCGAGGCGATGCTGCGGAGCACGGTCGGCTCGGTGAAGAACTGCAGCGTGCCGATGAGGGCGAACGTGATCACCATGACCATCGAGGACGAGATCATGGGCACCTTGATGCGCGTGGCGATCTGGAAGCCGTTGGCACCGTCGATGCGGGCGGCCTCGTAGATCGAGGGGTCGATCGCGCGCAGCGCCGCGTAGATCACGATCATGTAGTAGCCCGACCACTGCCACGTGACAATGTTCACGATGCTGAAGAAGATCGTGCCGGACGACAGGAAGTCGGGGGTGGGCAGGCCGAAGAGGTCGAAGAGGGTTCCGGCGGGGCCGAAGCGGGGGCTGTACAGGAAGCTCCACATGAGGGCGCCGATGACGACCGGGATGGCGTAAGGCGCGAAGATCAGCAGTCGCGAGGTCTTGGCCAGCCGCGTGGCCAAGGTGTCGAGCACGAGGGCAGCGACGAGGGCGACGAGCAGCTGTGCGGGGATCATCACGATCGCGTACAGCGCCACGCGCCCGAGGCCGCCGAGGAAGAGCGGGTCGGTGAACGCCTTGACGTAGTTCTCGAGGCCCACGAACTCGGTTCCGGTCGCGAGCGTCGAGCTGAACAGACTCATGCCGAACGCGTAGACGAGCGGGAAGACGAGGAACACCGCGAAGATGGCGAGGAACGGCGCGATGAAGAGCCAGCCGATGTTCTGGCGGCGGTGGATGGCACTGCGGCGCGGGGCACGGGGCGCCTGTGGCGCCGCGGCCGGGGCGTCGATGACGTCGGTCGCCATGGCGATTCCCTTCGATGGATGTCTGATGGGGATGCCGGGCCGGCTCCGGTGGGCGGAGCCGGCCCGACGGGCTCACTCGACGGTGAAGCCCTGCTCCTCGGCGTACTTCTCGAGCGTCGTCTGGAGGTCGTCGAGCGCCTGATCGGCGTCCTTGCCCTCATCGACGACCACCGCCGTGACCTCTTCCTGCAGCTGGTCGTAGGCGTAGTTCTGGAAGGGGCTGAACGTGAAGCCGCTGTAGCCCGCGGCCGCCGGGAGGAAGACCTCCTTGTTGATCTGCTGCCCGTCGAAGAACGGGTACTCGAGGTCGGCGTAGTAGTCCGACTCGAGGATCGGCTTCCACAGCGGGAAGAGCGCCGCCTCCTCGATGCCGATCTTCCAGGCCTCTTCGGTGCCGAAGATCTCCTTGGCGACGGTCGCGGCCGCCTCCTTGTCCTCGGCCTGGCTGGTCACGGCGAACGTCGAGCCGCCCCAGTTAATCTGGACGGGGTTGGCGGTGTCCCACTGCGGGACCGGCGCGGCGCGCCATTCGGCGCTGTCGTCGGTGCCCTCGAGGCCCTGCAGATAGCCGGGACCCCACGCCGCCGCGACGTAGATGGCGTAGGTGCCGTCCACGAGCATCGTGTTGTAGTCCGCGGTGAACGCCTCGTCCACGGCGACGAGATCCTTGGCGGCGAGGTCCTGCCAATACGCCAGGACATCCTTCGCTCCCTGGTCGTTCACCTCGATGCCGATGTCGGTGGGCTCGGCGCTGTCGTAGGTGAAGGGCACCGAGCCGGACTGGGCGAAGAGCGCCTGCGTGTACGCGCGGCCGTTCGGCGGGAAGTCGGCGAGCACACCGGGGGCCCCGGCATCCTTCAGCTTCTGGGCAGCATCAGCGAACTCGGCCCAGGTCGTGGGCGGCGTGATGCCGTGCTGGTCGAGGATGTCCTTGCGGTACAGCATGCCCATGGGGCCGCCGTCGACCGGGATGGCGTAGACCGCGTCGCCCGACGAGACGTCCTTCCACGCGCCCTCGGTGTAGTCGCCCTCGACGTCGGAGGCGCCGTACTCGGACAGGTCGACCAGCGCGTCGCGGATCGAGAAGCTCGAGAGCACCTCGGCCTCGAGCATGATCACGTCGGGAGCACCGCTGCCCGACTCGATCGCCGTCGAGAACTTGGTGTACTCGTCGTTGCCCTGGCCGGCGTTCGTCCAGCAGACCTGGACGTCGTCGTGCGTCTCGTTGAACAGGTCGACGACCTGCTCGAATGCGGGGTACCAGGCCCAGACGCTGACCTGGGTGGCATCGGGCTGCTTGATCTCGTTGGTGCAGGATGCCGCGGCTTCGCCCGACGAGCATCCGGTGAGTGCCGCCGCGGCGACGGCGACGACGCCGACCCCGGCCAGGACCTTGGACTTCATTGGCTGTGTGCTTCCTCTCGCGGTGCGGACACCGGTGTCTTCGGAGTGGATGCAGGCCTCAGGTGGGGGCGCCACGCTGAGCCTCGCAGGTTTACAACGTTAGAAAGTAAACGTTGTAGAAGACATGTTGATGGACGCGCGGCAACCTGTCAACCCGCGTTTCAGAACTGGTGCCGAACGGGCTCAGCGGATGCTGCGCGGAGCGGACTCTCGCTCGACGATGCGGAAGTCCGCGAGCTGCAGGCGGGCCTCGTGACCCGAGAGAGGTACGGCGATTCGGGTGAGCAGCGTCTGGACGGCGGTGCGCGCGATCCAGGGGCGTCCGGGGTCGACCGTCGTCAGCGACGGGATCGAGAACTGCGCCTCGTCGAGGTCGTCCCAGCCGACCACCGAGACGTCGTCGGGCACGTGGATGCCGGCCTCCTGCATCGTGCGCATGGCGCCGAGCGCGAGCGTGTCGTTGAGGCCGAAGACGGCGTCGAACTCGACACCGCGGTCGAGCAGCTCGTGCATCGCGCGGGCGCCGTTCGCCCGGTGCCACAGCGTCGTGTAGGCGACGATGTCGTCGTCGTACGGGATGCCGGCCGCCTCGAGCGCCTCGCGGTAGCCGCGGAGGCGGAGACCGGCCGAGCCGATGACCTCACCCTCGTGCGCGCCGACGACCGCTATCCGTCGTCGGCCCGACGCGAGCAGATACTCGGTTGCGGCGCGGGCCGCCTCGACGTTCTGCATGGTGACGTGATCGGCCGGCCCGTCGAAGATGCGCTCGCCGAGCAGCACGAGCGGATACGGCACGGCGAGGCGCTCGACATCCTCCTGGCCCATGCCGAGGGCGCTGAAGATGACGCCGTCGGTGAGCTTGAGGCGCGGGCTGCTGAGCAGGTCGAGCTCGCGGTCGCGATCGCCGCCGGTCTGCTCGACGAGCACCACGACGCCCGCCCGCTCGGCCTCGGCGATGACCTCGGCCGCGAGCTCGGCGAAGTAGCTCAGCGCCAGGTCGGGCACGGCGAGCGCGATGGCGCCGGTGCGCCCCGACCGCAGATTGCGGGCCGTGAGGTTGGGCGTGTACCCGAGCTCGGCGATCGCCTGCTCGACCTTGGCTCGCGTCGCCGGCCGGATATGGGGGTAGTCGTTGATGACGTTCGAGACGGTCTTGATCGACACGCCCGCGATGCGTGCGACGTCGTGCAGTGTCGCCGCCATGGCCCTCCCCCCGCGTTGTCTGTGATCACTCTAGGCCATGGTTTACAACGTTGTATCGACCGCGGATGAGATCGGGGTCCGAAGTGTCAGATGACCGATTCGCTCCAGGAGTCGGGGTTGCCGAACCGGTGCGCGGTGATCGTCACCGACTGCTCGTGGAGGAACGGCAGCAGCTCGAGCCGGCCGGCGGTGGTCACCTCGTTGTCGTAGACCGCGAGGTCGGGGTCGCCGTCGACGGCGTGCGCCACCGTCCGGCGCAGGGCCGCGACGGACTCCACCGAGCCGATGAGGCGCACGCGAGAAGGACGGGCAGCGGATGCCTCGCCCGCCACCGCCGCGGTGAGATCCGGCGCGGGCGCGGCCATGCGCTGCAGCCACTGCTCGTCGGTCTCGACGAAGACGGCGACGTCCTCCTCGGCCAGCACGCGGCGCACGGCTGCCGGGAGACCCACGGGCGCGCTCAGCGTCAGTCGCGATCCGGCGCGCATGCCGGCGATCACGACGCGCAGCACGGCCTGCCACGACGCGTCGGCGGTGGCGCGCAGCGCGACCGCCGGGATCGGGCGGTAGCGGAAGAGATTGCGCTCGACACCGAGGCCGGAGACGTCCTTCACCTGGCCGAACTCGCGGTCCCAGGCGATCGCGTCCGACAGGGCGCCCCGGCGGAGCCACTCGAACGCCTCGTAGTCGAGCGATGGCTGAGCAGCCTCGATGAGCGCGACGATGCGGGTATCGAGACCGCGCAGGTGCAGTGTCGCCGACGCCGGGGCGCCGGAGGTGCCCCGCCAGCGGCCGAGGCCGACGAGGTAGTTCGGGCCGCCGGCCTTCGCGCCGGCGCCGACCGACGAGCGCTTCCAGCCGCCGAACGGCTGGCGCTGGACGATCGCGCCGGTGATGCCGCGGTTGACGTAGAGGTTTCCCGCCTCGACGCGGTCGAGCCACAGCGCCAGGTCGTCGGGGTTCTGCGTGTACAGCCCCGCGGTCAGGCCATAGGCCACGGCGTTCTGCAGCTCGATCGCGTGCGCGAGCGACGACGCGTGCATGATGCCGAGCACCGGCCCGAAGAACTCCTCGCGGTGGAAGCGCGACCCCGGCTGCACGCCGGTGCGGATGCCGGGGTTCCAGAGCCGCCCGTCGTACTCGGGCGCCGCGTCCACGCGTGTCGGCTCGACGAGCCAGGACTCCCCCTCGTCGAGCGTGGTGAGCGCCCACTGGAGCTTGCCGCGCGGCACCTCGACCACCGGCCCCACCTCGCTGAGCGGATCGGAAGGCGGTCCGACGCGCAGGGAGGTCGCAGCATCCACCAGCTGACGCGCGAAGCGCTGCGAGTGGCCGACCGGACCCACGAGGATCGCGAGCGAGGCGGCGGAGCACTTCTGGCCGGCGTGGCCGAACGCGCTCTTGATGAGATCGGATGCCGCGAGGTCGAGGTCGGCCGTCGGCATGACGATCATCGCGTTCTTGCCGCTGGTCTCGGCGAGGAGCGGGAGGTCCGGGCGCCACGAGCGGAACAGGGCCGCGGTCTCCCACGCGCCGGTGAGGATCACACGGTCGACGTCGGGGTGCGACAGCAGGGTCTGCCCGAGGCCGCCCTCGTCGATGTCGACGAGGGCGAGGACATCGCGCGGCACCCCCGCCTCCCACAGCGCCTCGGCGACGACCGCGGCGCAGCGGCGCGCCTGCGGCGCGGGCTTGAAGACGACGCCGGATCCTGCGGCGAGCGCCGCCAGCACGCCGCCCGCGGGGATCGCGATCGGGAAGTTCCACGGCGGGGTGACGACGGTGAGCCGCGCAGGCTCGAACACGGCGCCGCTGACGCGGTCGAGCTCGCGGGCCGTGGCGGCGTAGTAGTTGGCGAAGTCGACGGCCTCGCTCACCTCGACGTCCGCCTCGGCGAAGACCTTGCCGGTCTCGGAGGCCGCGACCTCGATGAGCTCCCCACGGCGAGCCTCGAGTGCCTTC
>DATEOM010000519.1:0-2765 GCA_035274105.1 Microbacterium sp. | reverse complement strand
GCGAGCACGGTCGCGGCGTTGTCGTCGTAGTACTGCAGCTCGGCGGGCTCCTCGCCCGCGTCCTCGAGCTCCTTGTTCCAGGCGAGCAGCACCTGCTCCTGGTTGGTGCCCGAGCCGACCGCGATCTTGAGGCCCGAGATGTCGGCGGCCTCCTCGATCTTGTCGATGTCGCTGTCGCTCTTCACGTAGAAGCCGAGCAGGTCCTGGCGGTAGCTCGCGAAGTCGTAGAGCTCCTTGCGCTCCTCGGTGACCGTGACGTTCGAGGTGATGAGGTCGTACTTGCCGGACTGGATGCCCAGCGGCCAGTCCGCCCACGCGACCACGACCGGGTTGTACTCGAGGCCGAGCGCCTCGGCGATGAGCGAGCCGATGTTCGGCTCGGTGCCGGCGACGTCCGTCGCGGCGCTGGTGTCTTCGGGCTGGTAGCTCAGCGGCGGCACGAACGCGCCGATCGCGACGGTGAGCTTGCCCGGCTCGATCGGCTCGAACCCGCTCGCCTCGAGCGCCTCGACAGCCTCGGCGACCGGCTCGTCCAGGTGCACCCACTGGATGTCGTCGGTCGCGACGTTGGCCGACGCCTCGCTCGGCTCGGGGGCGGACGCCTCGGCCGGCTGGTTCTGGTTGACGCCCCAGACGATGCCGCCGACGATCGCGGCCACCGCGACGGCGCCGACACCGATCGCGATGCCCTGCTTCTTACTCAGTGCCATGTGATTGCTTCCTTTTTTCGGGTGAGGGCTCGGGGTCGAGATCTCGGGTGGGTCAGGGGGTCAGGCCAGGACCTTCGCGAGGAAGTCCTGGACACGGGGATGCTGCGGCCTCACGAGGACCTCGGACGGCGGGCCCTGCTCGATCACGACGCCGCCGTCGAGGAACACGACGCGGTCGGCGACCTCGCGGGCGAACCCGACCTCGTGCGTGACGATGACGAGCGTCGTGCCGAGCTGGGCGAGGTCGCGGATGACGTCGAGCACTTCGCCGACGAGCTCGGGGTCGAGCGCGCTGGTCGGCTCGTCGAACAGGATCACCTTGGGCTTGAGGGCGAGGGCGCGCGCGATCGCCACGCGCTGCTGCTGGCCGCCCGAGAGCTGCCGGGGGTAATGCTCGGCCTTGTCGGCGAGCCCGACGCGATCCAGCAGGCCGAGTGCGAGCTCGCGGGCGTCGTCCTTCGAGAGCCGGCCGAGGGCGACCGGCGCCTCGGTGACGTTCTCGAGCGCGGTCAGGTGCGGGAAGAGGTTGAAGTTCTGGAAGACGATGCCGATCTGGGTGCGGCGCTCCAGCACCTCGCGCTCGCGCAACTCGTAGAGCTTGCCGCCGCGCAGCTCGTACCCGATCAGCTGGCCGTCGACCGTGACCGAGCCGCGGTCGACGCTCTCGAGGTGGTTGATCGTGCGGAGCAGCGTCGACTTGCCCGAGCCGCTCGGCCCGAGGATCGCGACGACCTCGCCGGGCTCGATCGTGAGGTCGATGCCCCGCAGCACCTCGACGCCTCCGTAGCTCTTGTGGACGTTGTGGATCTCGACGAGGCCGCGGGTCGCGGTCGCCGTCGCGGTCTCCGTGATGGTGGTGCTCATGTCAGCGCCCTCCGTACTTCGCGTCGTTGCTCGAACCCTGCTGTGCCGCAGTGGCCGGGGGCGCAGCATCCGTCCCCTCCAGTGGCGGAGGCGAGGAGTCGCCGTCGCCGAGGCGGGCCCATTGCACGGCGATCCAGTGGCGGGCGCGCTGCACGGGGGTCGGGGGCAGCACGCGCACGGTGCCGCGGGCGTAGTGCCGCTCGATGTAGTACTGCGCGATGCTCAGGACCGTGGTGATGATCGTGTACCAGACCACCGCGACCAGGAGCAGCGGGATCACGCGGCTGTTGCGGTTGTAGATGACCTGCACGGCGTAGAAGACCTCGGGGATCGCGATCACGAACACCACCGACGCGCCCTTGACGAGGCCGATCACCTCGTTGGTGGCGTTCGGGACGATCGAGCGCATCGCCTGCGGAAGGATGATCCGCGTGAGCCGGCGGCGCGGAGGGATGCCGAGTGCCGCGGCCGCCTCGAGCTGGCCCTGGTCGACCGACTGCAGGCCGCCGCGGATGATCTCCGCCGAATACGCGGCCTGGTTGAGGCTGAGACCGAGGATCGCGGCGGCGAAGGCGCTGATCAGCTGCACCGTCGGGAACTCGACGATCCAGAAGTCCGTCGTGAACGGGGTGCCGAGGCCGAGGGTCGGGTAGAGGTACCCGAGGTTGTACCAGACGATGATCTGCACGACGAGCGGCACCGAGCGGAAGAACCAGATGAACAGCCACGCGGCCGAGTTGAGCAGCGGCGACTTCGCCAGGCGGGCCAGGGCGAGCAGCGTGCCGAGGACGAAGCCGATGGTCGCCGAGATCGCGGTGAGCGCCAGCGTGATGCCGACACCGGCGAGCACCGGCTCCGACAGGAAGTAGTGGGCGAAGACGTCCCACTCGTAGTTCTCGTTCGTCACCAGCGACCACGCGAACTGCAGGGCGACGAACAGCACGACGATGCCGATCGACCACCGGAACCAGTGCCGGGTGTGGACCACGCGGAGATCGCCGAGGTCGACGCGCGACGCCGCGGGCGGCGGCGTCGCGGCTTCGGCGGCGCCTGCCTGGCGCGGAAGGGTGTCGGTCATGAGGGGCTCCTCGGTCGGGGCGCGGTCGGGGGTGCGGTCGGGGGGAGGTTCGGTGCGCCGGTAGGCCGAAGGTAGGGCCGCGCCGCGCCGCCGGCCCAGCTGTGCGGGCCCCG
>DATEOM010000518.1:0-6840 GCA_035274105.1 Microbacterium sp. | reverse complement strand
GGCGCGTCGATTCGTCGGCGCGGTTGAGGAGCACCGCGAGGCGTCCGGCCGCCGGGTCCGCCGCGAGCCAGGCGCCGCCCGCGCGGATGTCGCGCACGCCCACGACACCGTCGTGCGCCTCGGGCCACCAGCGGCCGAGCGGGTTCCACGGCCGGGCAGGGTCCTCGTCGCGGATCGCGAGCACGCGCGTGGGCTCGTCCGCCGATTCGGGGACGCGGATCACGACGGTGCACATGCGGGGCTCCTCGGGCGGTGTCGTCCGGCGTGGGGCCGGGTTTCGGGCAGTCGTGCCAAGATCGGAGGGTGTTCGTCGTAGTCGGGGTCACCGGTGGCATCGCCGCCTACAAGACGGTTCAGCTCGTGCGCCTGCTCGTCAAGGACGGGCACGAGGTCCACGTCGTCCCCACGGAGGACGCGCTGCGCTTCGTGGGGATGCCGACCTGGGAGGCGATCAGCCGCCACCCCGTGACGACCTCCGTCCACGACGACGTCGCACGCGTGCGTCACGTCGCGCTCGGCCAGGCGGCCGGCCTCGTGATCGTGGCGCCTGCGACGGCGAACACCTTGGCGAAGATGACCGCGGGACTCGCGGACGACCTCCTCGGAACGACCCTACTCGCCACCACGGCACCGGTCGTCGTGGCACCGGCGATGCACACCGAGATGTGGCGGCACCCCTCGACCGTCCACAACGTGGCCGTCCTGCGCGAGCGCGGCGTGATCGTGGTCGGCCCCGAGGAGGGGGAGCTCACCGGCGGCGACAGCGGACCGGGACGCATGTCGGAGCCCGAGGTCATCTTCGACGCCGCGCTCGCCGCGGCCGAGGGCGCGGCAGGCGATCTGCGCGGACTGCGGATCGTCGTGAGCGCCGGCGGAACCCGAGAGCCGATCGATCCCGTCCGCTACATCGGCAACCGGTCGAGCGGGCGGCAGGGCGTCGCCGTCGCGCTCTCGGCCGCACAGCGCGGGGCCGACGTCGTGCTCGTCGCCGCCCATGTCGACGACGGCGTGCTGGCCGCAGCATCCGCTCGTTCCGGTCTGCGTGTCGTGCGCGCCGGCACCGCGGCAGAGCTCGGCGAGGCCGTCGCCGCCGAAGCGGGAGCGGCCGACGTCGTCGTGATGGCGGCTGCCGTCGCCGATTACCGGGTTGCGGAGGTGTCGCCGCTCAAGCGCGCGAAGGAATCCGCGCCCGTCGGCGGGATCACCCTCGACCTCATCGAGAACGACGACATCCTCGCGGGGCTCGTCCGCGGCCGCCGCGAGGGTCAGACGATCGTCGGGTTCGCGGCGGAGACGCCCGGCGACGGTGAGACGCTGCTCGACCGCGGACGCCGCAAGGCGGCGCGCAAGGGCGCCGATCTGCTGGCGGTCAACGAGGTCGGCTGGTCCAAGGGATTCGAGGCCGCCGACAACGCCGTGACGATCATCGGCGCCGACGGCGAGGTCATCGGCGCCCGGCGCGGAAGCAAGGACGACGTCGCGGAAGCCCTCTGGGATGCCGTTCGCATGGTGCGGGAAAGCCAAGCCAAAGCAAAGTAACGAATCAGTAACGGCGCATGTAGAGTGGTCCGCACCACGTCGACGAGGACGTGGGGAACGACCCCGGAGGACATGCTCTATGCCCCACTCCGCGGCATCCGACCGCGCCCGCGACCGGATCCACGCTCTGTCCATCATGTGCGTCCTCGCGATCGCGAGCGTGGTGATCGCCTTTCTCGGCGCCACACCGGCGCGCGTGAGCTCGCGCGAGCTGATGGGCGACGAGCGAACGCCCGGGGACGCGGCCTTCATCGCCAGCCATCGCGGGGGAGCGGCGACCGCGCCCGAGAACACCCTGCCGGCCATCACCGCGGCTCTGGCCGGCGGATTCGACTACGTCGAGGTGGATGTCGCGCTCACCGCCGACCGGCACCCCGTCCTCATGCACGACAAGACGGTCGACCGCACCACCGACGGCCACGGCCGGCTGTCGTCGCTGACGCTCGCCGAGGTGAAGGCGCTCGACGCCGGCTCCTGGTTCGACCGCGCGTTCGCCGGCACCCCGGTGCCCACGCTCGTCGAGTTCCTCGACGCCCTCGTGGTCGCAGACGGTCGCGCACTCGTGGAGATGAAGGGCGAGTGGGATGCTGCGGCCGTCGACGCGGCCGTCGCCGAGGTCGCCGAGCGCGGCCTTGAAAGGCGCATCGTGTTCGCGAGCTTCGACGCCCGTACCCTGGCGCTCGCCGCGGCCGGGTCGGACGTGCTGTCGCGGCTGCTCATCCTCAAGCAGCTCCCGTCGGACGTGGTCAGTGCGGTCGCCGAGGCGGGAGCGCGCGGTGTCGTCGTGAACCGCAAGGCGGTGCTCGCGCGGCCGGGCATCGTCGACGAGCTGCACGCCGTGGGCGCTCGCGTCGTCGTCTACACGCTGAACGACGACTCCCAGTGGGATGAGGTGACGGCTCTCGGCGTCGACGGCATCGTCACCGACGACCCGCACACGCTGTCGGAGTGGCAGAGCTCCTACGCCGGGTCGTGACGCCTGTCGCCCGGCGAGCGGCGTGGCCCGCAGCATCCGTCCCCCGTCGTCGTTAGGGTCGGATGCGCGCCACCTGCTGCGGCGCGCGAGAGGTGGCGTGGGGAATGGTCGTGCAGAGCCGGTTGACACGGATCGTGATCGGGTTCGTCGCGCTCACCTCCCTGGCCGCGGTCGTGACCGGGTGCCGGCCCGAATCCGAGGCGACGCCGTCGGGCAGTCCCTCGAGCACGGTGACGGAACAGACGCCCGACCCGTCGGCCACGCCGGTCGAGACCGAGCAGCCGCAGGCGGGCTTCGAGGTGCCGGGCGCGTGTGAGGAGATCTACTCCGGTGCGATGCTCGCGCAGCTCAACTCGGCGAACCCGCCCCTCAACGATCCCGGCGTGACGATGCTCTCGACCGAGAACGCCGACCTGCTCGAGATCATCCACGGCGGGGCGCCGACGCTGCGGTGCTCGTGGGGGCAGCCGAGCGAGTACGGACTCGCCACCAACGTGACCGCGATCGACGCCGACCAGGAGGAGGCCGTGCTCGCGGCCCTGCCGCAGGCGGGCTTCGGCTGCGAGGTGCTGGGCGACGGCACCGTGTGCCGCATCGAGCAGAAGGGCATCACGCTCGACGACGAGGAGTACACGCGCGGCGAGACGCACTACATCGGCGGCGGGGGCCTCGTGACGACCGCGTGGATCAACTTCGCACCCGAGGGATACACCGAAGACATCGTGGCGACCCTCTGGGGTTGAGTTCCGCGTTCTCCCGCGCCGGAGTGCCCCGTTCGAGGGCCCGTTCCCCTAGAATGGTGCGTGGGGAACCGCTGACGATGTCGCAGCTCGCAGAAGCGAGTGCCCGCGACCGCCGGCGGCGAATCCCTGATCCCGCGTTCGCGACGGCGTTCGCGCCGCCCGCGGGAGCACGCAGAACCATCGGTGTCATCCGATCCCCGCCGGACTCCCTATCCGGCACTCACGCTCAGGAGGAGCATGCCGACCACGGCACCCGCCCAGACGGCGCAGCGTCGCCGCAAGTCCTCGTCCGCGCGCCGCGACGACGAGGCCCCCATCATCCCGATCCTCGCCCGCAAGGTGCGCGAGGTCGAGGCGAAGGCCCAGCGCGGCAAGCTGGGGCCGACGAACCGCGTCAAGTTCCAGGTCATCGCCTTCCTCGTCCGCGAGGAGCGCGCGCGTGTGAAGGGCGACACCGAGCTGACGGATGCTGCGCGCGCAGAGCTGCTGAAGCGGCTCGACGGCGTCGCGACCATCCTCGCGAAGACCGCCGCGCGCGACACGTCGCTCATCCAGCTCCTCGAGGTCGACCAGGCCACGTCCCCGGTCGCCCGGCGCATGCGTCGCGACTGGCTGCTCGAGTCGGGTGCCGAGCTCGCGCCCGACGAGCTCATCATCACCGACGTCGCCCCGGTCGTGGCGCCCGTCGTTCCCGCGGCGCTCGCCGAGCGTCAGGTGGTGCCGCCGCAGGTCGAGGCCCGTCGCGACTCCAACCCCTTCCTCGCGCCGGACCTCACGATCCGCGCCCCGAAGCAGACGCCGCGACGCCGCCTCGACAGCTGGGAGCTCATGGGCCCGCTGTACAAGGCGTTCGAGACCGGCGCCGGCGGCGCGACCGCCTCGATGGAGCTCCCGCCCGTGCCGGAGTTCGATCGCCTGTCGCCGAGGGGTCTCGAGGTCATGCCGCACCAGTCGCGGTTCCTCGAGTCCGTCCGCGCCGGCCACCGCACGTTCCTGCTCGCCGACGAGCCGGGCCTCGGCAAGACGGCGGAGTCTGTGCTCGCAGCATCCGTCGCGAACGCCTACCCGCTCCTCGCGGTCGTGCCCAACGTCGTCAAGATGAACTGGGCGCGCGAGGTGGAACGCTGGACGCCGCAGCGGCGCGCGACCGTGATCCACGGCGACGGCGAAGGGATCGACGCATTCGCCGACGTGTTCATCGTCAACTACGAGATCCTCGACCGTCACCTGTCGTGGCTCGGCTCGATCGGCCTGAAGGGCATGGTCGTCGACGAGGCGCACTTCATCAAGAACCTCACGTCGCAGCGGTCGCAGAACGTGCTGGCCCTTGCGACGCGCATCCGCGAGCAGGTGCCCAACCCGCTGCTGCTCGCCCTCACCGGCACGCCGCTGATCAACGACGTCGAGGACTTCGACGCGATCTGGCGCTTCCTCGGCTGGACGACCGGCGAGAAGCCGGGTCCGGTGCTCATGGAGAAGCTCGACGAGACCGGGCTGACGCCCGCCGACAAGTCGTTCTATCCCGAGGCGCGCGACGCGGTGATCTCGATGGGCATCGTGCGGCGCAAGAAGAAGGATGTCGCGGCCGACCTGCCCGACAAGCTCATCGCCGACCTCCCCGTGGAGCTCGACGACGAGTTCGGCCGGTCGATCCGCCAGGCCGAGCGCGAGCTCGGCGAGCGGCTCGCCGCGAAGTACCGCCGCATCATCGAGGCGCGCGGTGACCGCGGGCACGGCCCCGGCCACATCGACGAGGACATCGTCCGCCTCGTGGCGCACAACGAGCTCGAGGAGTCGAAGGCCGCCGGCACCGGCTCCGAGAACGTCTTCACCATGGTCCGCAAGATCGGCCAGGCGAAGGCCGTGCTCGCGGCCGACTACGCCGTTCAGCTGCAGCGCTCGGTCGGCAAGGTCGTGTTCTTCGCCAAGCACATCGACGTGATGGACACCGCCGAGGCCCACTTCGCCGCCGCGGGACTCAAGACCGTGTCGCTGCGCGGCGACCAGGCCACCACGGCCCGCCAGCAGGCGATCGACGCGTTCAACAACGACCCCGAGGTCGGCATCGCGGTCTGCTCGCTCACCGCGGCGGGTGTCGGCGTGAACATGCAGGCATCGTCGAATGTCGTGCTCGCCGAGCTGTCGTGGACGGCCGCCGAGCAGACGCAGGCGATCGACCGCGTGCACCGCATCGGCCAGGACGAGCCCGTGACCGCGTGGCGCATCATCGCCGCGCACACGATCGACACCAAGATCGCCGAGCTCATCGACTCCAAGCAGGGCCTTGCCGCCCGCGCGCTCGACGGCGAGGCCGTCGACCCGCAGTCGAGCGACTCGGTGCAGCTGTCGGCGCTCATGCACCTGCTGCGCCAGGCGCTCGGCGCCGCGTAGTCCGCTGTGCGACAGGGGCGGCGCGTGCACGCGCCGCCCCTGTCGCGTGCGCCGGGCCGCGGCATCCGTCGCCCGTAAGGGCTGTTCGGCGCGTGTGGCAGGGCGGGCCGTCCGGCACTAGTGTCGGGTGAGGCAGCGTCGCCGTCCTTTTCCCCCGACTTGCGAGGAACACAGCATGAAGATCGGCATCCTGACGAGCGGCGGCGACTGCCCCGGGCTCAACGCGGTCATCCGGGGCGTGGTGCTCAAGGGCACCACGACCTATGACCTCGAGTTCGTCGGCATCCGCGACGGCTGGCGGGGTGTCGTGGACGGCGACTTCTTCCCGCTGACTCGTCACGAGGTGAAGGGCCTCTCGAAGGTCGGCGGCACGATCCTCGGCACCTCGCGCACGAACCCCTACGAGGGTCCGCGAGGCGGCGCCGAGAACATCGCCAAGACGATGTACGGCCACCGCCTCGACGGCATCATCGCGATCGGCGGCGAGGGCACCCTCGCGGCGGCCAACCGCCTCGCGAACGACGGCATCAACGTGCTCGGCGTCCCGAAGACGATCGACAACGACCTCCGTGCGACGGACTACTCCTTCGGCTTCGACACCGCCGTCAACATCGCGACCGACGCTATGGACCGCCTGCGCACCACCGGCGACTCGCACCAGCGGTGCATGGTCGCCGAGGTGATGGGCCGCCACGTCGGCTGGATCGCCCTGCACGCCGGCATGGCGGCCGGCGCGCACGCGATCTGCATCCCCGAGGTGCCGATGTCGATCGACGAGATCACGGCGCTGGTCTCCAAGGCCCACGACCGCGGCCGCGCGCCCCTCGTGGTCGTGTCCGAGGGCTTCACGCTCACGGGCATGGACGAGGCCTACAGCGACAAGGGCCTCGACGCCTTCAACCGGCCGCGCCTCGGCGGGATCAGCGAGATCCTCGCACCCGAGATCGAGCGCATCACGGGCATCGAGACCCGCGCGACCGTGCTGGGTCACATCCAGCGCGGCGGCTCGCCCTCCGGCTTCGACCGCGTGCTCGCCACGCGCCTCGGCCTGCACGCCGCCGACGCCGTCGTCGACGGCGCGTGGGGCCAGATGGTCGCCATGCGCGGCACCGACATCGTGCGCGTCCCGTTCGCCGACGCCCTGGGCGAGCTCAACACCGTCCCGCTCTACCGCTACGAAGAGGCCGCCGC
>DATEOM010000517.1:0-17512 GCA_035274105.1 Microbacterium sp. | reverse complement strand
CATTGACTTCTGGTCACGAATCATCGTGTGAGCCGGAAGTTCATTGACTTCTGGTCACGAATCATCGTGTGAGCCGGAAGTTCATCGGGGTTCCGGGGCACCTCGGGTCGTGTGAGCCGGAAGTTCATCGACTTCTGGGGAAGGTTCAACCCGACGCGAATTCGCGGTGGATCGGTGCAGGTCGGGTCTCAACCGAGATCGAGCTCGGCGGCGAGCAGCTCGAGGGTCTGCAGGCGGCCGGGCGCGGCATCCATCGGCTCCGCCTCGTACGAGCCGGCGATGGGCGACACCATGATCTCGTCGACGCCGTGGGTCGTGGCGAAGGAGCGGAGATCGGATGCTACGGCCGACGCCGTGCCGACGAACCACTTCGCGCGGGCCGACGCCATGAACGTGTCGCCGAGGCCGGCGAAGTCCGCCGCGTTCGCGAGCGAGTGCTCCACCGTCTCGAGCGGGACGAGCGGCTTGTTCGTGCGCAGGCGCGCCGTCATTCGGAGGTTGGGCAGGGCGCGGGCCTCGGCCTCCTCCTGCGTCGGGGCGACGAGCACGTTCGCGGTCAAGAAGGTGCGCGGAGCCGCGAGCGTCTCGGACGCGACGAACGCCGAGCGATAGAGGTCGAGCGCACGGTCGAGCCCCTCGCCCGAGAAGTGGTTCGCGAACACGTACGGCAGGCCGAGCGACGCGGCGAGCTGCGCCGAGTAGTCGCTCGAGCCGAGCAGCCACACCTCGGGCGTCGTGGTCGCCGCCGGCGTCGCGTGCACGTCGTAGGTGCCGCCCGACGTGAAGCGCAGCGACGCCCCGTCCGGAGCGACGAGCGAGATGATGTCGCGCACGTGGTCGGGGAACCGCTCGACGTCGCTCGTCGTGCCGCTCTGGCGCAGCAGCTGGGTGATCACCGGATCCGAGCCCGGTGCGCGCCCGAGACCGAGGTCGATGCGCCCCGGAGCGAGGGCCTCGAGCGCCGCGAACTGCTCGGCGACGACGAGCGGAGAGTGGTTCGGGAGCATGACGCCGCCCGACCCGAGCCGGATGCGCGACGTCCTCGCGGCGGCAGCCGCCGCGAGCACCGGCGGCGTCGTCGAGGCGACGGCCGGCATGTTGTGGTGCTCCGCGAACCAGTACCGCCGATAGCCGAGCCGGTCGGCCGCATCCACGAGGGAGAGGGATGCTGCGACCGCCTGCGCGCTCGTCTGCCCGGTGCGCACCGGAACGAGGTCGAGAACGGACAGGGCCGGGGCGTGGGTCGCAGTGCTCATCGCTGAAGGCAACCCGCGCCCCGGCATCCGCATTCCGGATCGCCCATCCCTCTCCCGGTCGTTGAGCGAGCCTGCGAGTCGGAACGCAGAGTCGAAACGTCCCGAGCGCGGTCGGAGGCCTACGGGAGGCGGTTCGCCTTCGCGAGGTTCTCGCGCAGCTCGCCGGCGGTCTGCGCGACCACGTACGCGGGGCGGTCGCGCTCGAGACGCCACGACTCGCTCAGCGGCCCCGCGCTCACGGTGTCGAAGCCCAGCGCGTCGTAGACGCCGGTGACGAACTCGATCGCCTCCGCATCGTCGCTCGCGGTGCCGAGCGCCCGGCGCTGCGGGTCGCCCGCGGCACGCCCACCGCTGTTGATGTCGGACGCGTACAGGTGGTTGAACGCCTTCACGACCTTCGACGTGGGCAGGTGCTCCTGGAGGAGTCCGGAGGTCGTCGCCTCGCCGCGGTCGAGGGCGTCGATGTGGCCGTCGCGCTCGAAGTAGTAGTTGTTCGTGTCGAGCACGATCTTGCCGCCGAGCGGCTGGACCGGGACGTCCTTCAGCGCCTTGAGCGGCACCGTCACCACCGCGATGTCCGCGGCCGCGGCCGCGTCGACGGCGGTCGCGGCGCTGACCTTGGGGCCGAGTTCGCCGACGAGTCCCGCGAGGCTCTCCGGTCCGCGCGAGTTGGAGATCACGACGTCGTAGCCGAGTCCCGAGAAGGCGCGGGCGAGCGCGCTGCCGATGTGTCCTGCACCGATGATTCCGATCGTGGTCATGTCGAGCGGCAACCAGAGGGCGCAGCATCCCATTCCGAGATCTCGTCACAGGACGTAACCGCGCGACGCGTCACGAGCGGGCGGCCCGCTTGACGTGCTCGTACGCTTCGAGCGCGAGCTTGCGCGTCTCGCCGAGATCGACCAGCGGCGCGGGACCGTCGTCGCCCAGCGACTCCGGCGCCCACGCGCGCACGTAGTGGCCGTCGGCGTCGAACTTCTTCGCCTGCAGGTCCGGGTTGAAGATGCGGAAGTACGGCGCCGCATCCGCGCCGGATCCGGCGACCCACTGCCAGTTGAACGGGTTGTTGGCCTCGTCGGCATCGACGAGCGTGTCCCAGAACCACTCCTCGCCGCGCCGCCAGTCGATCAGTAGGTTCTTGACGAGGAAGGACGCCGCCACCATCCGCACGCGGTTGTGCATGTAACCGGTCGTCCAGAGCTCGCGCATGCCCGCGTCGACGAGCGGGACGCCGGTGCGCCCCCGCTGCCACGCCTCGAGATGCGTGGGCTTGAGCCGGGGCCACGGGAAGGCGTCGAACTCGGGCCGGAGGTTCTTCGTCGCGAGCCCCGGGAAGTGGAACAGCGTATGCCACGCGAACTCGCGCCACCCGAGCTCCGAGAGGAATCGCCCGCCGTGACCTGCCCCGATCGTCTCGTGCCACACCGTGAACGGGCTCACCTCGCCCCATCGCAGTCGCGGCGACAGCAGCGACGTCGCGCCGGCCGCCGGCTCGTCGCGCGCCCGGTCGTACGCGGCGAGGTCGTCGTCGAGGAACTCCCGGAGGCGACGTCGTGCCGCGGGCTCGCCCGGCTCCCACGCCTCGCGCAACCCGCCCGCCCAGTCCGGGCGGCGGGGGAGCAGTCCCCAGTCATCGAGGGAATCGGATGCTGCGCCCCCACGCGCGCCGTCGAGCTCGCGCGGCTCCGGCAGCGGTACTCGCGGCGACGGCAGCGCGAGGCACGCACGCCAGAAGGGCGTGAACACCGAGAAGTGGGTTCCGCCGCCGGTCTTCACGGTCCACGGCTCGAAGAGCAGCGAGCCGGCGAACGACGCGACCTCGACGCCTTCCTCCCGCAGCGTGGCCTTCAGCGCGGCGTCGACGTCCCGTTCGGGGCCGCCATACCGTCGGTTCCAGAAGACCGCGCCGGCCGCAGCATCCGTCACGAGATCGTGCACCACGCGCTCTGCCGGTCCGCGCCGCAGGACGAGGGCGGCGCCGCGCTCGCGCAGCCGCTCGTCGAGCGAGGCGAGCGAGTGATGCAGCCACCAGCGTGCGGCGCCGCCGAGCGCGCGGATTCCCGGGGACTCCTCATCGAGGACGAAGAGGGCGATGATCGGCTCGCCGCGGTCGATCGCCGCGCGCAGCGCCGGATTGTCGGCGAGGCGGAGGTCATCGCGGAACCACACGATCGACGGGCTGGCCATGCGCCCCATCCTTCCGGGGCGCGTGGGTCAGGGTGAAGGCTTGACAATCACGGATGCTGCGGCCCGCAGCATCCGTGAACCTCAGAGGTCGTCGGTGGTGTGGCCCTTGGGCACCACGACCAGGAGCGCGGAAGCCTCGACCCGGGTCTTGACCGAGAGGGCCTCGCCGAACTCGTCGCCGTCGAGCTGGACGGGGCGTGCCTCGTGCGTCGCGAGCTCGATGCCGGCGCCGCGGGAGTAGACGACCGCGTTGTCTTTGGTGCGCAGCGACAGCACGCGGCGGCCGGCGCGGAAGCGGCGGAGGAAGCTGTTGTCCCACGCGACGCGGCGCCAGACGAAGAGCCAGCCGAACGGGCCCTTGGGCTGGAAGATCACGATGTCGAGTGCGCCGTCGGCGACCGAGGCCTCGGGGATGAGATCGAGGCCGGCGGGGAGCTTGCCGCAGTTCGCGAACAGCACGCTCTGCACCCGCGACGAGTGCAGCCGGTGCCCGGGCAGCTCGTACACGACGCGGAACGGCTTCGCTTTCGGCAGGGATCGTGCGGCGCCGTCGACGTAGGCGACCCAGCCGACGGTCTTCTTGAGCTGCGGGTTCGTGTTGGCGATCATCGCGGCGTCGAGGCCGATGCCCCCCATGACGACGAACGCGTGCTCGGCCGTGGTGCCGTCGGGGCGGGCAAGCTCGGTCCAGCCGACGTCCATCGCCACGGTGTCGCCGTCGAACACGGCGCGCACCATGGCGTCGGGTTCGGTGAGCGGGAGCTTCAGGTTGCGGGCGAGGAGGTTGCCCGTGCCGCTGGGCACGATCGAGAGGGGCACGCCGCTGCCGCTCATCGCCTCCGAGACCGCGCGCACCGTGCCGTCGCCGCCGGCGACGAGCACGGCGTCCACACCCTCGTCGAGCGCCTGGCGCGTCACATCGTCGCCGAGGTCGTCGACCGTCGTCTCGTAGAAGAGGGGCTCCGACCAGCCGGCCTCGGCCGCGAGGCGCGTCACCGTGTCACGGAGCGTCTCGGCGTCGACCTTGATGGGGTTGTAGACCAGCGCCGCCTTGGGCGTGGTCCGGCCGCTGCTCTCCATCGGGCGCGTCTCGCCCTCGGGGCCCACGCGCCGCGCCTCGCCGCTGTCGTCGTCGGTGGTGTCCGATCCGACGTCCTCGGGCTCGTGGATGACGTCGTCGGGCGCGGCCGCCGCTCCGGGGTCGGTTTCGCCGGCGTCGTCGTCCGCATCGCCGCCGCCCGAAGCGGGCGCCGGCGAGTCGGCGGAGGCGGGGGCCGCAGCATCCGTCCCCTCCGCAGCGACATCGGAAAGGTCGAGCTCGGACGTGGACGGCCCGTCGGCGTAGATCGCGTCGGCCGGGTGCGGGTTGAGATCGCTGGGGATCTCGCCGGTCGGAACGTCGTCGACGGGGACGTCGTCGCTGGGAAGATCGCTGCCCGATCCGGATGCCGCCGCCATGAGGTACAGATTAGGACCCGAATCGCCCGGCGGGTGCATCCGGCGTGAGGCTTGACACTCCGGGTGTCCGCTTGCGAGCGCCGACTAAGCTTGCAGGGTGATCGATCCCGTGCTGCTTCGCGACAATCCTGAGCTGGTCAAGCGCTCGCAGGAAGCACGGGGCGAGTCACCCGATACCGTCGACGCCGCGCTCGAGGCCGACCGCGCGCGACGTGCCGCCATCACCGCCTTCGAAGAGCTCCGCGCGGCGCAGAACGCGCACGGCAAGAAGGTCGCGCAGGCGCCGAAAGAGGAGAAGGCGGCCCTCGTCGCCGAGGCCAAGGAGCTCAGCGAGCGGGTGAAGCAGGCCCAGCACGCGGTCGCCGCGGCGGAGGAGGCATCCGCCGACGCATTCGGCGCCCTCGAGAACATCGTGATCGAGGGTGTGCCCGCGGGCGGCGAAGACGACTTCGTCACGCTGCGCACGCACGGCGAGACCCCGGCGTTCGGCTTCGAGCCGCGCGACCACCTCGAGCTCGGCGAGAAGCTCGGCGCGATCGACATGGAACGCGGCACCAAGGTGTCGGGCAGCCGGTTCTACTTCTTGACGGGCATCGGGGCGCGGCTCGAGATCGCGCTCATGAACCTCGCGCTCGACCGCGCGCTGCAGGCCGGTTTCACGCCGATCATCCCGCCGACGCTGGTGCGCCCCGAGGTCATGCGCGGCACCGGGTTCCTCGGCAAGCACGCCGCCGAGGTCTACCACCTCGACGACGACGACCTGTACCTCGTCGGCACCAGCGAGGTGCCTCTGGCGGGCTACCACATGGACGAGATCCTCGACCTGTCGCGCGGCGCCAAGCGCTACGCCGGCTGGTCGACGTGCTACCGCAGCGAGGCCGGCTCGTACGGCAAGGACACCCGCGGCATCATCCGCGTGCACCAGTTCAACAAGCTCGAGATGTTCGTCTACACGACGCCCGAGGAGGCGGAGGCGGAGCACCTGCGCCTCGTCGCGATGCAGGAAGGGATGCTGCAGGACCTCGGTCTCTCGTATCGCGTGATCGACGTCGCCGCCGGCGACCTCGGCTCGAGCGCCGCCCGCAAGTACGACGTCGAGGCCTGGGTCCCGACGCAGAACGCGTACCGCGAGCTCACCTCGACCTCGAACTGCACCACGTACCAGGCGCGGCGCCTCGACATCCGCTACCGGACCCCGTCGGCAGATGGCAAGGGGGGTGGCAAGACGCAGCCGGTCGCGACCCTCAACGGCACGCTCGCGACCACTCGCTGGATCGTCGCGCTGCTCGAGACGCACCAGCGCGAGGACGGCTCCGTCACGGTCCCCGAGGTGCTGCGGCCCTTCCTCGGCGGACTCGAGGTGATGGAGCCGATCGCGTGAGCGAAGCGCACCTGCCCAAGACCGGCTCCATCAAGGTCGTCGCACCGAAGAAGGCGGCGAAGCTCGTCGAGCAGGTGGCGCGCGACACCGAGAACCCCGCCGTCGCCACCGAACAGCTGCTCATCGCCCTCGACATCGACGGCACCGTCCTCCTCGAGGACGAATCGCTGAGCCCCGGCGTCGTCGACGCCGTCGAGCACGCCCACCGCGCCGGCCACGAGGTGATGGTCGCCACGGGCCGCAGCTGGGAGGGCACCCGCGGCATCGTCCGCGTACTCGGCATCGCACCCGAGTTCGTCGTGTGCTCCAACGGCGCCGTGGTGCTCAAGCGCGTCGAGGCCGACGAGCTGCGCTACGACCGCTGGCACGTCGAGACGTTCGACCCGCGGGAGGTGCTCGAGCAGCTGCGCGTGCACCTGCCCGACGCCCGCTACCTGGTCGAGCTCGCCGACGGGCAGCGCCTCTACACCGAGTACCTCGAGGACTGGAATCTCACCCAGGCGCGGCGGGTGCCCTTCGACGAGCTCGGCGCCCAGCCGGTGTGCCGCGTGGTCGTCGTCTCGCCCGACAAGGGCGAGCAGGACTTCGTCGACCTCGTGCAGCGCATCGGCCTCAACCACGTGTCGTACGCGGTGGGCTGGACGGCGTGGCTCGACATCGCCCCGAAGGGCGTCGACAAGAGCACGGGCCTCGAACTCGTGCGCACCGAGCTCGGCATCGACCCCGCGCACGTGCTGGTGATGGGCGACGGCCGCAACGACGTCGGGATGTTCCGCTGGGCGCTCGACAACGGCGGTCGGGCCGTGGCGATGGCTCAGGGACCGCAGGAGGTGCGCGACGCGGCGGGCGAGATCACCGACTCGGTCCACGAGGGTGGCGTGGCCGCCGTGCTCCGCCGCCTCTGACGCCGTCGGCTAGACTCGACGACTGTTCGACGGATGCCTCCCCTCGGGGCGGTATCGGTCGGGAGGGTTGTCCGAGCGGCCGATGGACCTGGTCTTGAAAACCAGTGGGCAGCAATGTCCCGTGGGTTCGAATCCCACACCCTCCGCAGTGTGCTGTCCGACTCAGCCGATCTTCGACAGGCGGACGTTGCGGGAGCCTTCCGGGCTGGCGAAGAGCGCGCCGCAGGCGGCGTCGACCGTCACCTCGGTGTGGTTGGGGCCGGGCGAGTGGCGCAGCTCCAGCGGGCCGAGATCCCCGTCGGGGAGCTGAACCTCGTACGAGATGGTCCGCGTCTCGCCCATCTCCAGGAGGAGCGTCCGGCTGAGTGCGGTGTTGTCGTGGTCGACACCGGCGCGGTCGCGGAAACGGTTGCCCTGCCAGTTGGCGGAGTCCTGCCAGTCGCCCCGCTTGGGATCGGTCGACAGGATCTCCGCCCCCGGAGGTGCGAAGAACAGCACGTCCAGCATCATGGTCCGCGGGTCGATCCCGCGGAACTGGTTGCGCAGGCCCAGGGTGTACTCGCTCTTGATGTCTTCCGTCATGTGGCTGTGGAGCTCCATCGTGACCGTGATGGTGCGTTCGTCCACGTTGCAGCTCGCACGCTGCGAGTAGTCCAGCCAGTAGTTCAGCTTCCCGACGGTGTAGTCGTTGAAGTAGATGCCCAGCTGGGTGGCCTCGGTGTTGTCCTCCCGGAGGACTCCGTCCAGGCCGTACTCGTGTGCGAGCGCCTGCAGGCCGTCGTCCTCGAACCAGGCGAAGACGCGCCCCTCTTCGGCGCTGCGCACGAGCTGATCCCACATGGCGCCGATCTCCCAGCCGCCGCCGGTGAGGGCGTCGAACATGACCGTCGTGACCTCGCTGAAGTAGGCGTCCATGGCGGCGTTGTCCGTACCGAATCGCTCGTACGGCTCGCTCATCAGCAGAGAGGCGGTGTTGTCCGAGTTCACGACCTCGCCGGAGGTGAGGGTCAGCGGTCCGGTCGCCTCGAGCATGTGAGCCAGCACGACGGGATCGATGGAGATCACCCCGTCGAACTCCGTCTTCCCGGTCAGCTCCCGCGTCTCCTGGAAGAGCTCCACGGCGCGAGGGAAGTGCGGCGTCATGGTGAAGTTCGACGACCAGTTGGTCAACTCGAAGGGATACAGCGAACGGGTCTCGGCCGGCAGTTTGAGGAGCGACCCGTTCACGGTGTCGAACCCCTGCGCGGGCAGTTCGATGTACATCAGGTCGACGCCGTTCTCCTGGCCGAGCAGCTCCACCTGGCCGTTCTCGACCTTCATGACCAGCCAGTGGGCCGGGCCGCCGCCGGTCGCGCGGATCTCCGCCGGCGTCTGGATGACCAGCTGGTACACCATGGGCCCGTCCGCGCCCGCGGCATGCAGGATGGCCGGGAGGTGCTCCTGGACGATGTTCAAGGTGGGAATGGCCACCGCGATCAGCTCCACCATCCCGTCGAGAGGCTCGTACACGGCGGGGAGGACGCCCGTCCGATCCATCCCCGCCGCGATCGCCGACGCCTCCTCGAGGGAGGAGATGATCGTGGGCAGAACGGGACCCGCCCCGAGGAACGGGCGCAGGTCGATGCCGAGGCTGTCGCCGGTCCGCTCCTCCGTGCCGGCGGCGGCCATCATGTCGACGAGGGGCGGGAGCGACTGCGAGGTGATCGTGTTCACCGCCTCTGCCACCGTGCGCACCGCGAGCACGTTGTTCCCGACCTGGGGAAGCTCCGCGGCGAGATCCCACAGCACGCCGTGGGATGTGGCGCGCGCCCGCTCCGTCCGGGTGACGACGTCGTCGCTCGCCTGCTCGAGCAGCGAGACATCCATCGATACCGCTGCGCCGGCGAGGACCTTCAGCTGCTCCTTCGCGGCCTCCATGTCGTCGCGAACCTGCAGAACCTGCTGCACGAACGCTCCGACGGTGAACAACCCGGCGAGAAGCACCGTGGCGACCGGCCCGACGACGAGGCAGAACACGAGATACCTGCGCCGGCGGCGGAGCTGGGCCTGCGTCTCCCGGGCGGCATGGCGGGCGAGCGGCGTCCTCGCCACGGCACGTCTGCGCGCGGCGGAAGTCTTCGTGGCGGGGCGCGGTGCCGGCGAGGGCCCAGAGGCGGTCACGGCGGGATGCTACCTGGTCAGAGTGAAGAAACTCTTACGCCCCGCGGTCGGTCGTGGGTCCGGAGCACGCCCTCAGCCCACCCTCAGGGCGGCGTGAGAGGATACCCCGATACCTCGGTATCGGTCTGATGTGTTCCCAGCGAATCGCGGAACGACTGTGGAATTCTTGTCTGCGATGACGTCTTCGGGTTGACACATCACGTCTTCCGCGGTGTCCCAGGCCCTTGAAAGGAACCGAGTGAGTTCGACGCACAAGCCCACGAGGCGTGGCCGCCGCACGGTGGCCCGTCACGGTGAGCTGTCGTCTCCGAGCCCGTTCGGCTTCGTCCTGAAGCTCGTGGGCATCATCGCCGCCGTCGTGCTGGTGTCGGGTGCCGGTGTCGCGGCGTACGCCGCCACGGATTTCACGGCGAGCTTCAGTGAAGACGCCGTCGAACTCGAGGGCCAGGGCGCTGTTCCGCCCGATATCGGGGCGATCGAGGGCGGCGTCGACGTACTGCTGGTCGGCACGGACGAGTGCGAGGAGCAGTACGCCTACCTCTTCGGCGACCGCTGCACCGGCGCCGATTCCGAGGGGCAGCTCAACGACGTCAACATGCTCGTCCACATCTCCGACAACCCGCGCCGGGTGACGGTGGTGTCGTTCCCCCGCGACCTCATGGTCCCGATCCCGTCGTGCACCCGCGACGACGGCTCGACCACGTCTGCGACGAGCAAGAGCCAGATCAATGAAGCGTGGAGCTACGGCGGACTCTCCTGCGTCGCGAAGACGATCAAGGAGCTCAGCGGCCAGAACATCCCGTTCGCCGCGAAGGTGAGCTTCGGCAACGTCATCAACATCACCGATGCGATCGGCGGCGTCGACGTCTGCATCGGCAACGGCGGCATGAAAGACAAGCACACCGGCATCAACTGGCCTGCCGGGGCCCGCACGATCCAGGGCGTCGAGGCCCTGCAATTCCTGCGAACCCGCCACGGCCTCGAAAACGGCAGCGACCTGGCCCGGATCAGCAATCAGCAGCAGTACATGTCGAGCCTGGCGCGCAAGCTCGTGAGCGATGAGGTGCTGTCGAACCCGGCGACGCTGTACAAGCTCGCGGCGACCGCCGTCGACAACATCACGCCGAGCAAGTCGCTGACCAACCCGATGACGCTGGTGCAGATCGCGCTGGCCGTCAAAAACGTGCCGTTCGAGGACATCGTATTCGTGCAGTACCCGGTGCTGACCGACCCTGCCGACGTCAACCGTGTCGTGCCCGACCATGACTCGGCGGAGGAGCTGTGGGCGGCGCTCGCGGCGAACGAGCCGATCGAGGTCACGCACGACCAGGACCTCACCGGAGGAGTGATCGTGGCCGACCCGCAGCCCACCGAGGCGCCCGCCGACCCCGCACCCACGGCGACCGCCGATCCGTCGGCGACGCCCGCGCCCAGCGAGACCGCCGTGGCGCTTCCCGACAACATCCCGGGCCAGAACGCCGCCCAGCAGACCTGTTCCGCCGGCAACGTCAGGTCCAACGGCTGATGGCATCGGTGAAGCGGCCCTCGAGAGAGGGCCAGACGCCCCTTGCGCGCCACGGAGTGCTGAAGTCGCGGCATCCGTTCATGACCCTCTTCGCCATGTTCGGAGTCGCGCTCGCCGTCTTCGGCGTGAGCGCGGCCGGCATCGCCGCCTACAACGTGTGGGACGCGACCCAGGCGATCACCGCCAACGCGGTCGTCCTCGACGAGGAGAAGCCGCTGCCGCCGTCGCTCGGCGCCATCGAAGGCGGCGTCAACATCCTCATGGTCGGCACCGACTCGTGCGAGGGGGCGAACGCCGCGCTCTCGGGGGCCTGCCAGGCGAAGACGACCGAGGGCGAGCGCAACGACGTCACGATGCTCGTGCACATCTCCGATGAGCCGCGTCGCGTGACCGTGGTGTCGTTCCCGCGAGACATGCTCGTGCCGATCCCGTCGTGCCCGAAGGAGGACGGCAGCGGCAACTACTCGGCGATGTCGTCGCAGATGGTCAACGCGTCGTACGAGTACGGCGGGCTGGCCTGCACGGTGCTCACGATCGAATCCCTCATCGAGGACGAGATCGACTTCGCCGCGGCGATCCGCTGGACGGGCGTGATCAACATGTCCGACGCGATCGGCGGGGTCGACGTCTGCGTCGCCGGTGACATCGACGACTCGCACACGGGCCTTCATCTGACGGCCGGCACCCACACGCTCCAGGGCTCGGAGGCACTCCAGTTCCTGCGCATCCGCCATGGCATCGGCGACGGGTCCGACCTCGGTCGCATCTCGAACCAGCAGCAGTTCATGTCGTCGATGGTGCGCAAGCTCCAGTCCGATTCGGTGCTCGCGAACCCGGCGACCCTGCTGAACCTCGCGACCACCGCCATCAGCCAGGTGCAGCAGGAGCAGCTCGTGCTGAGCTCGGGACTCACCAACCCGACGCTCATGGTGCAGATCGCGATGGCCGTCAAGGACGTGCCGTACGAGGACATCGTCTTCGTGCAGTACCCGACACGCTACGCCGCGGGCGATGGCGCGAGCAGGGTGATGCCGGTGAAGGATGCCGCGAAGGTGCTGTTCGACGCGCTCAAGGCCAACCAGCCGCTCACGCTGACCGGCGACGCGAGCCAGGGCTACGGTGTCGAGGTGACCGGCGAGGCCGTCAAGCCCGAGGCGGCTCCGACGCCCGCGGCGACCGAGGCTGCCGCTGAGACGCCCGCTGCCGAGGCGCCCCCCGCTGAGGCGCCCGTCGTCGAGGCGCCGGCGGCGGAGACGCGTGTCGAACTGCCGTCGGCGATCGCGGGGCAGACCGCAGCCCAGACAACCTGCACCGTTCCCGAGGGCTGATCGCGGCGGGGCGGTCCCGCTCGCACCGATCACGGACCGCGCGGGCGGCCTTCCGCCACGGCGCACACGAGAGAGTGGCTTCGATGTTCGCAATACGCACCGTTCGCGTCGCTGACGGATCGGCGTGCGTTAGATTCTTCACGCGCCCTGCGTGCGCGCCGACGCGGGGGAGGAGCCGATGATCGTGCCCGATGTCGACGCGCTTCCGGCCGCCATCGTCCACCTCGACGGTGACGACCGCGTCATCGACGCGAACGCATGGTTCCGTCGGTGGATCGGCGTCGAGCCGGTCGGTCGCGCCCTGGATGAGCTGCTCGTCGTCGTGCCCGACTTCCTCGACGAGACGAACACCGTCCTCATGGCGAGCACGGCGGATCCCGAGCGGGTGCTGATGCTCGTGCGCGAGCCCCTGGGCGGGGGATCGGTGATCACGGGGATCGACGCATCGGACCGCTACGCGTCGGGCAGGCGGCTGCGGCGGCTTCACGGGCTGGCCGATCGCACGCAGACCCGGTTGCAGCTCATCATGGATGCCTCGATCGCGTTCGCCACGGCGACGACCGAGGAGGGCCTGAGCCAGGTTCTCGCGATCACGGCCGCGCAGGCGTATCAGGCCGAGGAATCGGCGGTGGCACTCTTCGGCGAAGACGGCGTGCTCCGCCGCACCGCGGGCACCAACCCCTTCCGAGACCTCACGCCCGAGTCGCTCGTCTCGGCGGCGCCGCTGCAGCTCCGGCAGGTGGTCAAGGTCAGCGGCGAGGCCGAAGCCGAGCAGCTCTCTCCGCTCGTCGCGTCCGCCATGAGGAACTCCGGCGTGGATGCGTTCATCGCCGCGCCCCTGCACCTCGACGGCACCGCCGCCGGCGTCTTCGCCTGCTTCTTCCGGCATCCCCGCGCCTTCGACGACGAGGCGTCGCCGTTGGCTGAGGCTCTCGCGGGTCAGGCGGCCCAGAAGCTCGCGGCCGTGCGGCTGCAGCGCCGGCTGGAGCATGCCGCCATGCACGACGAGACGACGGACCTGCCGAACCGGCGCAGCCTCGAAGAGCTCGGGGCACTGACGGATCTGTCGCAGGCCTCGGTGATCTTCATCGACCTGGACGGCTTCAAGGCCGTCAACGACCGCCTGGGGCACGAGGTCGGCGACGAGGTGCTGCGCGAAGTCGGGCGACGTCTGCAGGCGAACATCCGCGAGGGCGACGTCGTCGCCCGGTACGGCGGCGACGAGTTCGTCGTCGTCTGCACCGCCGAGGCCGACTCCGCCGTCGCGATCGCCGAGCGCCTGCGCCGGGCAGTGGAGGCGGACTACGACTTCCTCCCCGAATCGCTCCCGATCGGGGCCAGCATGGGCATCGCACACCCGCACGGCCCCTCGGACGCCGGCAGCGTCGATCAGCTCATCCGTCGCGCCGACCAGGCCATGTACCTCGCCAAGTCGCGTGGTGGCAACCAGGTGGCCACGGCCGGCTGAGGCGGCGAGCGTGTGGGCCGTCGAGCGCCTCGGCCGTCGAGCGCCTGAGTCGTTGAGCGACTGAGTCGGGCTGTGCAAGAAGCGGCGCCGGTCTCGGTTATGATTGCTGGGTGCATCCGCGCTTTCGCGGCCCGGATGCCTGGAGACGTCGCATAGTCAGGCCTAGTGCACCACCCTGCTAAGGTGGAGTCCTCGCAAGGGGACCGAGGGTTCAAATCCCTCCGTCTCCGCCACTTTCGCCGAATTCGACGCCGTTCTGAGGCGTTTGAGGCCACAGAGGTATCGGATTTGCGTCTCCACTGTGCTGTCTTCGGCCTCGTCGGGTGCGTCCGCCTTGGCTGTCCCCACTGCTGGGGGCTCAGATCGTCCGTCGCCTCGTAAGTGCCCGTGCCCCGGCAGTGCAGCTTCCACCAGTCGGCCGGCGGCTGAGCCTGCGGGCAGGGTCGGGCGCAGGACGACCGTATTCCGGGCGGGCAACTTGTCGAGGGGCCCCATCGACGCGACCTGAGCGTCGATACTCATTCGGTACGTTGGGGCGATGGCTCACAGTGTGCAGGAGCGAAGGATGACAGCCGACCACGCGGCTATCGGCCAGCTTGTCGACTGTCTCATCGGCCGGGCGCGGGGCTGACCGCGTGCTGATCCGTCCTGGCGATGTCACCGTGCCGGTCACCGTCCAGACCAGGTCCCCGCTCGCGCCGGGCGAACTGTTCGCATTCGTCGTACCTGTCGATTTGGCCCTGGTCTTTCGCGGGTGGGGGCCGTTTCCTGGCGTGCGGGGGACAGAGAACCAGACCGGCGCGTGGGACCGCGCCGGGCAGAGCCGGAGCCCGCAGCTCTCCGACGGATCGACCGCGTTCGAGCAGCTCACCGAGTACACCAAGGGCCACTCCTTCGCTTACGAGCTGTCTGCCTTCACCGGGCAGATGCGTCACCTCGTCCGGGGTGTCCGCGGTGAGTGGACGTTCACCCCGGACGGCACCGGGACGGTCGTCAGGTGGACCTACGAGTTCAGTCCGCTCGCCGGGCGGCGGTTCGTCATCCAGTGGCTCGTCGCTCCGTTGTGGCGCAGGTACATGGTCTCCGCGCTCCGTGCGACGGTGCGAGAGTCGACGAATCAGGCGCGATAGTGATTGCGGGTCACGCTCCCCGTCTAAGCGGGACATCGGATTCCTTTTCAACGGAGCCCGTTCCGCCAGCGGAGCCTCCTCCGCACGGTGGGGACCAGCCAGCGAGCGATCAGCCAGTCAACTACCGAATATTAGCCGGTACCGCTGTAGGAACGCGACCACGTACCGCGCGTGCTTGATGCGCTCGGAATGGTCCGCTCGAGTTCCTCCTTGATGGGGCTCCGGCGCGAAGTCCTCATTGGTCTAAGCGAACGATCCGGTGCCGTAACGGCACTGCTATCGCGCGGTCATCGGATCAAAACTCCCAACCTTCTAATCCGTAGTCGAGCTCGACTCGTCGAGATCGTATTTGGGTCCGTCGCGCCGCGCTACTTCACGGCGACCAACGAGCGCCCGAAGGGTGCCGGCATCGGCGGCCGCTCGCGGCTGACAAAACTACTTGTTGGTCGCGCGCTTGCCCGCTCCTGCAAATGCGATGCAAGACCAGGAATCGCAAGCGAGCCGAAAGCGCTCGCGATGGTCGGTGGCTCAGTTTCTGCTCAATCTGACGGTTGCGTTGAAATCTATGCCCCAGAATGTGCTTGGGGTGCTGGCTGGTTGGGGAACCTGCCAGACGATCGCATCCGCGTGATGGAGAAGGCTGGGCGACTGGTTCGCTTGCCAGTCCGGGCTGGAAGGCCGGTGGAGGACACCGGAGTTTTCACCTGATCTCGGCCATGAGGTTTGCGTCCACGCGCCCCTGTGTAGCCCTGAGCCACTTTCCGCACCTGAGGAGATACGGCAATGAGTCAGGGATATTTCGCTCTGCCTGAAAGGAACCGAGCATGTCCGACCCCACTGCTCCCGGATCTTCCCCGGCGGGCTGGTATCCCGCCGGCGTAGCAGGCCAGTTGCGCTACTGGGATGGCGCGGCCTGGACCGAGCACGTGCACAATATCGATGCGGCGGCCGCAGCCGCCACACCGGTCACGACCGCGCCAGCCACCGTGGATCCGCAGGCCGTGGCACCGGAGACGTCGGCCAAGCGCCCCTGGTACAAGCGCCCGCCGATCATCATCCCCGTGGCAGTGCTCGGTGGCGTGCTCGTTCTCGGCGGCGTCATTGGCGCCATCAACGGTGGCGACGACGACGCGGACGCCAAGCCGCTGACCAGCCAGACCGAGGTGGCCGAGCAGGTCGCCGAGGAGGAGCCGGCCGTCGAGGTGGCGGTGCCGGAGACTACGGGCATGACCGCCAAGGAGGCGCAGGCCGCGCTCGAGAACGCCGGGCTCGAGGTCGAGTATTCCGCCGCCGAGGGCGTCGTGCTCGACCGCGACAATTGGACCGTGCTGTCCACGTCGCCGGCTGCCGGCGCGACAGCCAAGACCGGCGACACGGTGGTGGTCAACGTCGAGAAGATCCTGAGCGAGGCGGAGAAGGCAGCGGCTGCCGAGGAGGAGAAGCGCAAGGCTGCCGAGGCAGCCCTCGCCGCGATGACCCTCGGTCAGCGGAACGCGGTGGGCTCGGCGCAGTCCTACCTGCAGTACTCCGGGTTCAGCCGGTCGGGCCTGCACCAGCAGCTCACGTCGGAGTACGGCGAGGGCTTCCCCGCCGAGGACGCCGAGTTCGCCTTGGTGTACCTCGAGCAGAACGGGCTCGTGGACTGGAACGCGGAAGCGGTCGAGTCGGCCAAGAGCTACCTGGACTACTCGAACTTCAGCCGTGACGGCCTGTTCGAGCAGCTCACCAGCGAGTACGGCGAGGGCTTCACGCCCGACCAGGCCAACCACGCCCTCGCGGCTGTGGGTTACTAAGGGACCGGTGTGCGAGCGGCCCCTGGGCCGGCCCTCCATACGCTGTCAACGGTGATTGGATTCGCTAGCTTGGGCTCATGTCGGAAACGTCACCAGATGGCGGTTCCCCTCGTACCGACCCGAGTCCGCGGAAATCGCGACCGAAGTGGGACCTTCCGGCGACGCTGACCCTGCTTGCGGCGCTGTTCGGCTTCATGATGCTGCTCCTCGTCGCAATAGGTTTCCTTCCCTATTGGGATTGGTTGAATTGCGCGATCGATCCTCGAGATTGCAACATGCTTCTTTACGATGCCGCTACGACACTCGTGTGGCCGGGCCTCAGCGTGGTCTTCCTGGCAACTAGCGTCGTCAGCATCGTCCTCCTCGTTCGGCGAACGCGCGCGTATCTCATCCCAGTCTTCGGAGCCTGCGCGATGATCGCATGCGCCGTGATTGCAGCAATGCTGCTCGGGGCAGCCAAAGTGTAATGAGACAGCGAGAGCGCGGGCAGTGTTGCGTCCGGCCGTCGCACGTTGAGGGACCGTCGACCGCAAGATGGCTGAGCGCGAGGTCGTGTCGACTCATGCTCGAGGGTGGAGTTGTCGCGGCGGACAGGCGTGAAGGGACTGGCAAATCGCTCAGTGGTGTCAACACTCATATGCTCGTTCGGTGGCCCTAACCTTGCATAGCCCGACCTACAACTGGTCGATCGCTCTGTCAGCAGATTGAGGTTGATGAGTCTTAGACGCGATGGTCCCAGGCCGCGCGGACCCCGGTGGCATCGGCCGTTTCGCAGGCTGGTGTCGACGACGCGTGAATACTGACCCCCAGACGTCGGGGAAATCTGACCCCCTCCGACCACTCTTGGAGGGTGATCAGTATGGAAGATTGGGCGGAGATCCGCCGGTTGCATCGGGCGGAGAACTTGCCGATCAAGGCCAT
>DATEOM010000516.1:0-7312 GCA_035274105.1 Microbacterium sp. | reverse complement strand
TTCGCTCACCTCCTCGCCGTTCCTCGTCGCGGCGGGCGCCATGATGCAGTTCCTGCCGTGGCTCCTGTTCGGCCTCCTCGCCGGTGCCGTCGCCGACCACCACGACCGGCGTCGCCTCGTGATGCTGGCGAACGGGCTGCGAGCGGTGATCGTGGCCGTCCTCGTGGCGTTCCTCGTCAGCGGGCAGGCGACCGTATGGCTGGTGCTCGCCGTGGCATTCCTCTACGGCACGGCCGAGGTCTTCGCCGATTCGGCCGGCAGCACGCTGCTGCCGATGCTCGTGAGACCCGTCGATCTGGGCATCGGCAACGCCCGCATGCAGGCGGGCTACCTCGTCGCCAACCAGCTGGCGGGGCCGCCGCTCGGCGCCTTCCTGTTCGCGGTGGGCTCGTTCTGGCCGTTCGTGCTGCAGGTGCTGTGCGTCGCACTGGCGGTGCTGCTCATCTCCCGGATCGCGCGCACGCCGGTGCCCGAGCACGCGGACTCGGGCCGCGGCACGAAGGCGCACGCCATCCGCGAGGGACTGCAGTGGCTGCGCCACAACGCGCCGGTGCGCACGCTCATCCTCATCATCCTGGTGTTCAACGTCACGTGGGCGGCGCCCTGGGGTGTGCTCGTGCTGTACGCCACCGAGCACCTCGGCATGGGGCCTGTCGGGTATGGAGCGCTGACGACCGCCTCCGCGATCGGCGGCATCATCGCGGTCTTCAGCTTCGGCCGGCTCGAGAAGCATGTGCCGTTCTCCACCCTCATGCGGGTGTGTCTGTCGCTCGAAGTGCTCATGCACCTCGCATTCGCGCTCACCACCTCCCCGGCGGTGGCGTTCGTGATCATGTTCGGCTTCGGCCTGTACGCGTTCGTGTGGGGCACGATCTCGACCACCGTCCGCCAGAGGCTCGTGCCCATGGAGCTGCAGGGCCGCATCGCCTCGGTGAACATGGTCGGCGTCTTCGGGGGCCTCGTGATCGGACAGTTCATCGGCGGCATCCTCGCCCAGGTGTGGGGACTCACCGCCCCGTGGTGGTTCGCCTTCGGCGGCTCGCTCATCACGCTGCTTCTGGTGTGGCGCTCGATCTCGCACATCGCCGCGGCGAAGCCCGTGCTCGACGCGGACGAAGCGGAAGAAGTCGCCGGCGAGGACGAGCCCGGCGCCGGCGGGCTGCCGCTGATCGACTGACCGCCGCCTCCGCGCGGCGCCGGTCGCACCCCCGGGCGCGATTCGTCGAGACAAGGGATTCCCGCCGAGACCGGGGACGGCGCCCTCGGTTTCGGCGGGGATCACCTGCTTCGGCAAGACGGACGGATGGATGCTGCCGCTCAGGGCGGGCCGTTACGCCCGGACGAGTTCGGCCAGGCGCGCTCCGAGCTGCTCCAGCCGGGGCGTCCACGGGCCGGCCATCTCACCGGCTGCCCCGCGGCGCAGCGCCTCGCTCAGCGGCACCCACGCGCTTTCGCACACCTCGGCGGGATCGAGCGCGAGCACCGGGTCGCCGTCGACGCGCGCGACGTAGACGTCGAACAGCGCGGTGCGCTCGGTGAGACGCCCGACCAGACGCAGATCCGCGATGCCGACCTGAACGCCGGTCTCCTCACCGAGCTCGCGCACGGCCGCCTGCTCGCTCGTCTCCCCGGTCAGCGCGCTTCCCGCCGGGAATTCCCAGGTGAGACCCCAGTCCTTGACCTCCGCCCGCCGGGTCAGCAGCACGAGCCCGTCACCGCGCACGACGCACACCGATGCCACGATGTGGAACAGCCCATCCGGGAACGTGGGATCGCCACGACGGTGGGTCATGCCGACGGGTGCGCCCGCAGCATCCCACAGGTCCCACAGCTCGTCGTCCACTCAAGCCTCCCGCGTCAGCTCAGTCCTCGAACGACCCGTAGACCTCGAGCGTGTTGGCCGCGATCTGAGCGCACAGCTCGTCGACCTCGACCCCGAGCTCGGCGGCCATGTACCGCACCGTCACCGGGATCAGGTACGGCGCGTTCGGGCGGCCACGGTGCGGAGTCGGCGTGAGGAACGGGGCATCGGTCTCCACGAGGATGCGCTCCCGCGGGATCACCGCGAGCGCGTCGCGGAGGTTCTGCGCGTTCTTGAACGTGATGTTGCCCGCGAACGAGAGCCAGTAGCCGCGCTCCCCCGCGATGCGCGCCATGGCGGCGTCGCCCGAGAAGCAGTGGAACACCGTGCGCTCGGGCGCGCCGACGCGCTCGAGGGTCTCGAGCACGGCGTCGTGCGCGTCGCGATCGTGGATCTGCATCGCGATGCCGTGCTTCTTGGCGAGCGCGATGTGCGCCTCGAAGCTGTCGAACTGCGCCGGGCGTCCGTCGTCGTCGGTGCGGAAGAAGTCCAGGCCGGTCTCGCCGATCGCCCGCACGCGCGGCTGCGCGGCGAGCTCGTCGATGACCGCGATGGCCTCGTCGAGCCGCCCGGCCTCGGCGTACGCGGGCGCCTCGTTCGGGTGGATGGCGACCGCCGCGAGGACACGCGGATGGGATGCTGCGGCCCACGCCGACCACCGACTCGACTCGATGTCGCCACCGGCCTGCACGACGCCGACCACGCCGACCTCGCCCGCGCGCTGCAGCTGCTCGTCGAGCGACAGACCGACGCCGTCCTCGATCTCGAGGTGGGCGTGGTTGTCGTACACCGGCACCGCGAGCGGCTCGGGCGCCGCCGGGTACGAGACGTCGCGCGAGCCCTGCTCGCGCGTGCGGACGTACTGCGACGGATCCGCCGCCGCCTCGGGGTACGGCACCCGCGGTTCGGAGGCCGCCGGCTGCGTCATCAGACCGACTGCTCGACGCGCGGGAACAGCGGCGCGAGGCCGTTCACGCTGGTGCCGGGCTTCAGCACGCCCCACGTGCCCGCCTCGCGGATCCGCTGGTCCTGCAGGCGCCCGATCGAATCGGCCGCGCCGAGCGCGATCCAGAGCTTCTCGGTCGAGACCGGCATCACCGGCGACAGCAGCACGGCGAGGGCCCGCAGGCCTTCGGCGGCGGTGTAGAGCACGGTGCCGAGGCGCTCGCGCTGGGCGTCGTCCTTGGCGAGCGCCCACGGCTCGTTCTCCGTGATGTACAGGTTCAGCGCGTCGACGATCGTCCAGATCGCGTGGATCGCCTCGTCGATGCGGAACCGCTCGATCGCGGCGTCGGCGTGGGCGGCAGCATCCACCACCGTCTTCTGGATGTGCAGGTCGGCCTCGGTGTAGGCGCCCGCGGGCGGCACGACGCCCTCGAAGTAGCGCTCGATCATCGCGGTCGTGCGCGAGGCGAGGTTGCCGAAGCCGTTGGCGAGCTCGGCCTGATAGCGGGCCGACAGGTCTTCCCACGAGAACGAGCCGTCCTGGCCGAACGCGATCGCCGACAGGAAGTAGAACCGGTACGCGTCCGAGCCGAACACGTCGGTGATCTCGGTCGGCGCGATGCCGGTGAGCTTCGACTTCGACATCTTCTCGCCGCCGACGAGCAGCCAGCCGTGCGCGAAGACGCCGCGCGGCACCTCGAGTCCCGCGGCCATCAGCATCGCGGGCCAGATGACGGCGTGGAAGCGCAGGATGTCTTTTCCGACGATGTGGTACGCCGGCCAGCGGCGCGCGAACTCCTCGGGGTCGGTGCCGTAGCCGATCGCGGTGGCGTAGTTCAGGAGGGCGTCGACCCACACGTAGATGACGTGCGACTCGTCCCACGGGAGCGGGATGCCCCAGTCGAAGGCCGAGCGCGAGATCGACAGGTCCTTCAGGCCGTTCTTCACGAACGACACGACCTCGTTGCGCGCGGACTCGGGCCGCACGAAGTCGGGCACGGACGAGTACAGCTCGAGCAGTTTGTCCTGGAACTCGCTGAGCTTGAAGAAGTAGTTCTTTTCCTGCAGCAGCTCCAGCGGCTTGCTGTGGATCGCGCAGACCTTGAGCCCCTCGAAGGCACCCGTGCCGTCGACGATCTCGGACTCCGGCTTGAACTCCTCGCAGCCCACGCAGTACAGCGCCTCGTACTCGCCGGCGTAGATGTAGCCGCGGTCGTAGATCGCCTGCACGAACTGCTGCACGCGCTCCTCGTGGCGCGGCTGCGTGGTGCGGATGAAGTCGTCGTTCGCGACGTCGAGGGTCTCGAGCAGCGGGAACCACGCCTCGGTGACGAGCTTGTCGACCCACTCCTGCGGCGTCACGCCGTTCGCCGATGCCGCGCGCATCATCTTCTGGCCGTGCTCGTCGGTGCCCGTCAGCATCCAGGTGTCGTCGCCCGCCTGGCGGTGCCAGCGCGCGAGGGTGTCGACCGCCACGGTGGTGTAGCCGTGGCCGATGTGAGGCACGTCGCTCGGATAGTAGATCGGCGTCGTGATGTAGAAGGACGAGGGGCCGGAAGTCACCCGACGAGTCTAGTCAGCGCGGATGCCCCGCCCGCCGCTGTGACCGGACGCCGTCGTCCGGCCCCGCCGAGGCGCCTGGATGTAACACTCGGGCCCTGACCGCGCTGTGGCTGGGGCTCAGGATGCTCGCGGGCGGCGTGATCCTGTTCGCGATCCGGCGGGGCCGCTAACCGCGGACGGAGAGCGCAGCCTGATAGAGCTCGCGGCTGGAGTGTCCGGTGAGGCCGGACACTTCGGACGCGGCCTCCTTGAGCCGCATGCCGCCGCGCACCAGCTCGAGCACCTGGGTCACCGCGTCGGGGAACGCGACGCCGCGCGCAGGAGCACCCTCCACGACGATCACGAGCTCGCCGCGCACGCCGGCCTCGGCCCACGCGGCGAGTTCGGCGAGCGTGCCACGCGCGACCTCCTCGTGGAGCTTCGTCAGCTCACGGCACACCGCAGCGCGACGGTCGGCGCCGAGAGCGGCCGCCATGTCGGCGAGGGTCGCCGCAACGCGCGAGGGCGCCTCGAAGAAGACCATGGTGCGCGGCTCCGTGCTCAGCGCGCGGAACGCCGCGGCTCGCTCCCCTGCTTTGCGCGGCACGAAGCCCTCGAACGTGAAGCGGTCGGTCGGCAGCCCCGACACCGCGAGCGCCGTCACGACCGCGCTCGGACCGGGGATCGCCGTCACCTCGACGCCCGCTGCGGCGGCCGCCGCGACCAGGCCGTAGCCGGGATCGCTCACGGTCGGCATGCCCGCGTCGCTCAGCACGAGCACGTCCTGCTCGCGAGCGAGCTCCACGAGCTCGGGCGCCCGTTCCTTCTCGTTGTGGTCGTGCAGCGCGATGAGACGCGGCCGGTTCGCGATGCCCAGAGCGGCCAACAGGCGCTGGGTCGTGCGGGTGTCCTCGGCCGCGACGATCGTCGCCTCCTCCAGGGCCTCGACGAGACGCCTCGACGCATCTCCCAGGTTGCCGATGGGGGTCGCCGCGAGGATGATCACGCCCTCAGCCTAAACTTGACCGGGTGACGGATGCCGCGCGCCTCGAGGCCGATCAGCCCGCCGCGCCGCTGCTCCCCCCGGTACGACCGAGCCTGTACGACCGGTTCGCCCGTCGGCTGAGCGAGGATGCGCGCGCTCGGCGGCTGTACCGATGGCTCGGGCCTGCGATCGTCCTCGTCATCGCCGCAGTCCTGCGCCTGTGGAACCTCGCCGCTGCGCACGACCTGATGAACCAGTTCGACGAGACGTACTACGTCAAGGACGCCTGGACGCTGCTGAACCTCGGGTACGAGGCATCCTGGCCCGCCGGCGCCAACGACAGCTTCCTGTCGGGCGATGTGAACGTCTTCACGACCAACCCGGCGTTCGTGGTGCACCCGCCTCTCGGAAAGTGGATCATCGCGCTCGGCATGGCCGTGCTCGGACCGGAGTCGGGCTGGGGCTGGCGCATCACGACCGCCCTGCTGGGCATCGCGTCCGTGCTGCTGCTCATGCTCATCGCGAAGCGCCTCACCCGTTCGACCACGTTCGCCGTCGTCGCGGGGCTGCTCATGGCCGTCGACGGTCTCGCCATCTCGATGAGCCGCATCGCTCTGCTCGACACATCGCTGACGTTCTTCGTGCTGCTCGCCGTCCTCTTCGTGCTGCGCGACCGCGAGCGCACGATGAGCCGCATCGCCGAGGCCGTCGCCGCCCGCTACGACGGGGACGCGCCGCCCTCCTGGGGACCGGTGCTGTGGAACCGGCCGTGGATCATCGCCGCGGGCGCCGCGCTCGGTGCGGCGAGCGCCGTGAAGTGGTCGGGCGCGTGGGTGCTCGCCGGTCTCGGCGTCTACCTCGTCGTGACTGATGCGCTCGCGCGGCGGCGCGCGGGCGTGCTGTTCTGGCCGACGGATGCCGTGCGCCAGGGCCTCGCGACCTTCACGCTGTTCGTGCCGGTCGCGATCGCGGTGTACCTCGCGTCGTGGACAGGCTGGCTCGTCACCGACCGCGGGTACGACCGCCAAGCCGGCGGAAATGCGCTCGAGAGCCTGTGGCTCTATCACGTCGCGATGTACAAGTCGACGGCGGGGATCGTCTCCGGTCACTCGTACGCGAGCCCGGCATGGCAGTGGCCGCTGCTGTGGCGGCCCACCGGTGTCTACTACCACAACGACGCGCGGGGTGTGGACGGCTGCACCGCCCCGAGCGGCTGCGTCGACGTGATCTCGACGATGCCGAATCCGCTCATCTGGTACGCGGGCGTCGCCGCCGTGCTCTACCTCGCCTACCGCTTCGTCGTCGTGCGCGACTGGCGGTACGCGCTCGTGCTCACCGGGGTCGCGGTCACCTATGTGCCGTGGCTGTTCCTGCCTCAGCGCACGATCTTCCAGTTCTACACGGTGCTGATCCTGCCGTTCATGCTGCTCGCACTGACGTTCGCCCTCAAAGACATCGCCGGCAGTCCCTCCGCCGACTCCTACCGCCGGCTCACGGGCCAGCGCCTCGTGCTGGTGTTCCTGGGGGTCGCGCTCGCGCTGTCGGCGTTCTGGTACCCGGTCATCTCGGCGATGACCGTGCCCTACGACTTCTGGCACCTGCACATGTGGCTGGACAGCTGGATCTGAACCCGGTCACTCCCCGAGGGCGGCCACGTCGGTGACGGGCAGCCGACACGCGAAGTCGCGGCAGTCGTATGCGGTCGGTCGCCCTTCACGCGACGTCTTCTCGGCGAACAGCTCGAATCCCGCTTCGGCCCACGAGCGCGCCTGTTCCGGCAACACGATGCTCACGACATCGGCATGGATGCTGCGCGCCGCCGTCGCGAGCGCGGCACGGGGATCGTCCGTGACGACGACAACCTGCCGCGGCGGTTCGGCGAGGCCTGCCGCGACCCGCAGCAGCGCGCCGTACGCGAGCGGTTGCGCGAGGGCCGCGGGCGTGTGGGCGGCGATGAGCTGGTCGGCGATCGACCGGTA
>DATEOM010000515.1:0-2444 GCA_035274105.1 Microbacterium sp. | reverse complement strand
CGCCGTTGTCCTCGTTCGCATCGCAACAACCGCGCATTCGCGCACGACACATCTCAGGAGAAACTCCGTGACTGTCAAGATCGGCATCAACGGCTTCGGCCGAATCGGACGCAACTACCTCCGCGCGGCTCTCGCGCAGGGCGCGGACCTCGACATCGTGGCGGTGAACGACCTCACCGACAACAAGACGCTGGCGCACCTGCTCAAGTACGACTCGATCCTCGGCCGCCTCGACCAGGAGGTCTCGTACACCGAGGACTCGATCACTGTCGGCGGCAAGACCATCAAGGTCTTCGAAGAGCGCGACCCCGCCAACCTCCCCTGGGGCGAGCTCGGCGTCGACATCGTCATCGAGTCGACCGGCCGCTTCACGAAGGCCGTCGACGCCGGCAAGCACATCGCGGGCGGCGCCAAGAAGGTCCTCATCTCCGCTCCCGCGTCCGGCGAGGACGGCACGTTCGTGATCGGCGCGAACGAGGAGACCTACGACCCCGAGACGCAGCACATCATCTCGAACGCGTCGTGCACCACCAACTGCCTCGCCCCGCTGGCGAAGGTGCTGAACGACGAGTTCGGCATCGTCAAGGGCCTGATGACGACGGTGCACGCGTACACCGCCGACCAGAACCTCCAGGACGGCCCGCACAGCGACCTGCGTCGTGCCCGCGCCGCCGCGCTGAACATCGTCCCGACCTCGACCGGTGCCGCCAAGGCCATCGGCCTGGTGCTCCCGGAGCTGAAGGGCAAGCTCGACGGCTTCGCGCTGCGCGTCCCGGTCCCCACCGGCTCGGCGACCGACCTCACGGTCGAGCTCGAGCGCGAGGTGACGGTCGACGAGATCAAGGCTGCCTACAAGGCCGCCGCCGAAGGCCCGCTCAAGGGCATCCTGAAGTACACCGAAGACGAGATCGTCTCGAGCGACATCGTCACCGACGACCACTCCTGCATCTTCGACGCCGGCCTCACCCGCGTCATCGGCAACCAGGTCAAGGTCGTCGGCTGGTACGACAACGAGTGGGGCTACTCGAACCGCCTCGTCGACCTCACCGAGATCGTCGCCTCGAAGCTCTGATCCCGATGGCTCTGCGCACCCTCAGCACGCTGGGTTCGCTGGCCGGCAAGCGTGTCATCGTCCGTGCTGACCTCAACGTCCCCCTCAAGGACGCGGTCATCACGGACGATGGCCGTGTACGGGCCACGCTCCCCACGCTCAACGCCCTGATCAACCAGGGCGCCCGCGTCGTCGTCTGCTCGCACCTCGGCCGCCCCGACGGTGCTCCCGACGCGAAGTACAGCCTCGAGCCGGTCGCACAGCGACTCTCGGAGCTCCTCGGCAAGCCCGTCGCGTTCGCGCGCGACACGGTGGGGGAGTCGGCCCGCGAAGCGGTCGCCGCCCTCGAGGACGGCGACGTCGCGGTCATCGAGAACCTCCGGTTCAACCCGGGCGAGACCGCCAAGGACGACGCGACCCGCCGCGCGTTCGCGGCAGAGCTCGCCACACTCGGCGACGTCCTCGTCTCGGACGGGTTCGGCGTCGTGCACCGCAAGCAGGCGTCGGTCTACGACCTCGCCGAGATCCTGCCCTCGGCCGCCGGGTTCCTCATCGAGAAGGAGGTCGACGTCCTCGACCGCCTGACCGAGAACCCCGAGCGTCCGTACACGGTCGTCCTCGGCGGCTCGAAGGTGAGCGACAAGCTGGGCGTCATCGACCACCTGCTGCCGCGCGTCGACCGCCTGCTCATCGGCGGCGGCATGCTGTTCACCTTCCTCGCCGCGCAGGGCCACAAGGTCGGCTCGAGCCTCCTCGAGGCCGATCAGCTCGACACGGTCCGCGAGTACATGCGCCGCGCCGAGGAGTCGGGCGTCGAGCTCGTGCTCCCGACCGACGTCGTCGTGGCCTCGAAGTTCGGCGCTGACGCGGAGCACGTGGTGACGGGCGCCGACGGCATCGAAGACACGGCGTTCGGGGCATCCGGCCTCGGACTCGACATCGGCCCCGAGACCGCTGAGCGCTTCGCCGCGCTCGTGCGCGACTCCAGGACGGTGTTCTGGAACGGCCCGATGGGCGTGTTCGAGCTCGCACCGTTCGCCGCCGGCACCAAGGCCGTCGCGCAGGCCCTCACCGAGGTGGACGGCCTGTCCGTCGTCGGCGGAGGGGACTCCGCCGCGGCGGTGCGTCAGCTCGGATTCGCCGACGACGCCTTCGGTCACATCTCGACCGGCGGCGGCGCCAGCCTCGAGTTCCTCGAGGGCAAGAAGCTCCCCGGACTGGAGGTCCTCGGATGGCAGTAGCAGGCCGCACCCCGCTCATCGCGGGCAACTGGAAGATGAACCTCGACCACCTGCAGGCGGTCGCGTTCGTGCAGAAGCTGCACTGGACCCTCAAGGACGCCAAGCACGAGGACGGCTCGGTCGAGGTCGCGGTGTTCCCGCCCTTCACCGAC
>DATEOM010000514.1:0-5214 GCA_035274105.1 Microbacterium sp. | reverse complement strand
GCCTCTGCCGCGGCGGCGAGCAGCGCGCCTGCGAGCTCGTAGTGCCGCTCCGGGATGGTGGCGGCCAGCTCGCCCTGTGCCGCGCGGTAGAGCTTCGCCGGGCGACCCGCGCCAGGCCCGGTGCGACCGGAACGCCTCTCGAACGAGACCGTCAGGAGCCCGGCCTCAGCCAAGCGATCGAGGTTCATCGCCGCTGTGCTCCGCGGCATGCCGAGCGCTGCGGCGGCCTCGTCGCGGCCGATCGGCCGATCGGCCGCGAGACGGTACAGCTCGCGGCGCTGCGGGTCGGCGAGTGCCGCGACCGCCTCGGCGCGGTTGGGGGTGAGGGTGCTCACGGCGCGAGTCTATCTCTAAAAGCAGGAACCTTGACAAAAGAATCGCGGAGTTCTAGCGTCGGGTCCAGGCGAGCCGATCGTGCTCGACGCGAGGGAGTGGCGGCACAGGCGAGAGGAGTCGTCATGAGCCACATGCTGATCATCGGGGGAGGCCTGGCCGGCGGAACAGCCGCCAAGGCGCTGCGACACGAGGGGTTCGACGGCGACATCACCGTCGTCGCCGCCGAGGCGCATCCGCCCTATCAGCGGCCCCCGCTGTCGAAGGGGTATCTCGCGGGCGAGGAGGGGCTGGATGCTGTCATCCTGCACCCCCCGGACTGGTACGTCGAGCGCGGCATCCGCCTCGCCACCGGCGTCGCGGTCATCTCGCTCGAGCCCGCCGCGCACGCGGTGGAGCTGGAGGACGGCGAGCGGCTGACGTACGACGCGGTGCTGCTCGCGACCGGCGCCACCCCGCGGATGATCCCGCTGCCCGGCCACGACCTGCCCGGGGTCGTGACGCTGCGACGCCTCGACGACTCCGACGAGCTCTCGGCGCAGCTGCGCGAAGGCGGCAAGAGGCTCGTGGTGATCGGCGCGGGCTGGATCGGCATGGAAGTCGCGGCCACGGCGCGCGGATTCGGCAACGAGGTCGCGATCCTCGAGCGCGATGCGGTGCCGCTCGCGGCGGCGCTCGGCCGCGAGATGGGAGAGGTGTTCCGGGGGCTCCATCTCGAGCACGGCGTGGATCTGCGCACGTCGGTCGGGGTCGACCGCATCGTGGGCGACGACCGCGCCGAGGGCGTCGTCGTCGACGGCGAGACGCTTCCCGCCGATCTCGTGCTCGTCGGCGTCGGGGCGTCGCCGAATACCGTGCTCGCAGAGGAGGCGGGGCTCGACATCCTCAACGGCGTCCTCACCGACGAGGCGCTGCGCACCAGCGCGGCCGACGTGTACGCAGCGGGCGACGTCGCCAACGCGTACCACCCGGTGCTGCAGCAGCACCTGCGCAGCGAGCACTGGGCGAACGCCATGAACGCGGGCAAGGTCGTGGCCAAGTCGATGCTCGGGAAGTCGGCATCCTTCGACGACATCCCGTACTTCTACACCGACCAGTACGACCTCGGCATGGAGCTCTCGGGCTACGCGCCGTTGATGACGGATGCCGAGATCGTGGTCCGCGGCGATCTCGACGCGCGGAAGTTCATCGCGTTCTGGACCGACGACGGCCGGATCGTCGCGGGCATGAACGTCAACGTCTGGGACGTGAACGACAAGGTGCAGGACCTCATCCGCTCGGGAGCCCGGATCGACCGGGACCGGCTCCGCGACTCCGACGTGCCGCTGGAGGACCTGCTGCCGTGACGCTCGCTCCCGACAGCGCTGATGCCCACGCGCGCCGAGGGTACGGCGGCCAGAAGGTCGCTCAGGGCGACGTCGAGTGGCGCCGTCGGCGCGGCCTGGACGACCAGCCGGCGCTCGCCGTCGTCGTGACCGACGAGGAGAGCTTCGTCTTCTTGCGTCACGCGGCGAAGTGAGCTCCGGAAGTACTACAGACCTAGTAACTCTTCCACTACGAGCGTAGTATCACGCCCACACCCGTGGGAGAGGAGAGTCATCATGAGCCTCACCGATTCGCGCGAAGATCTGCGCCTTCAGCTGCGACGTGAGCTGCACGCCACCGAGGAGGCGGTCTTCGACGCGCTCGTCAACCCTGATAAGCAGAGAGTCTGGCTCTCGCCGCCGGGCGCCGGGGGCGCCGTCGAGACGACGGTCGACCTGCGGGTCGGGGGCACGTGGGAGGCGCGCTTCCGTCCGAATCACCTGACCGAAGTGCACGACGTCCATACGTACGTCGTGATCGATCGCCCGCATCGCCTCGTCACGGATCTGGTGTCTGAGAGCGTCGTGGACGGTCAGCCGATTCCTGCGCTGCACACCCGCGTCGAGATGACATTCGAGCCCACAGTGTGGGGCACGCTCATGACCGTCGAACAGCACGGCTTCCCCAGCGCTGAGATGCGCGACTTCTTCGAGACCGTGGCGTGGCCGGGCGGGTTCGACCGCATCGAGTCGTTCCTCGCGGCTCGCTGAACCGGCTCCGCAGATCAGTCCAGTGCCGCACGCACCGCGCGTTCGACGACGGGCCTGATCTCGGCATCCGGGTCCACCGTCACGCGGTGGAGCACGAGCCCGTCGCCCGCGGCCATCAACGCACGGACGGCCTCCTCGGGCGCGCGCGCCCCGATGCGCGCGAGAAGCGCGGTGGTCCACTCGACGAAGAGGCGGCGCTCGGTGAGAAGCGGTGCCAGCAGTTGGGGGTCGCCCGCGCCCTCGAGGAACAGGGCGTAGCGCGCTCGCGTGCGCGAGGCGCGTGGCCCGGTCTGAAACGCGATCGTGCTGCTGAGCGCTTCGATGAGCTGTTCGGGCGTGTCGATCGGGGGCGCTTCGGCGGCGGCGAGCTCGGCCCGTTCCGTTTCGGCGAGCCACGCGACGACCCCGGCGACGAGCGCGTCGCGCGTACGGAACCAGTTCGAGGTCGAGCCCTTCGGCAGACCGGCACGCTCGTCGACCCGGGCGTGAGTGAGCGCCCGGATGCCCTGCTCGCCCACGAGCGCCAGGGCGGCGTCGAGGGCGCGATCGCGGGTGGATGCCATGTCCCGAGACTAGGCTGTGTCGCGCCTACTGCAGAGGTAGTACCGCGCTCCGGCGCCGATCGTTCCGGTTTCGTGAAGTTCGCCGACGCACCCTGTCGCATCCGCGGGGGCTGTATTAGGTTTCTCGTGATCGCGCCCACGAGGACGCGTGCATCTCGGCGGGCAGAGCCGCCCGCCAGAAAACGGGAGGGTTCTGTGCGTATGCGCAAGACATCAACGGCCCGACTCGCGGGAGGCGCGGTCATCACCGCCGCCGCGGTCGCGCTCGCCCTGGTCGGATCAGGATCCGCGTCGGCGGCACCGCCCCCGGGGCCCAACAACGGCGGAAACACGCCGAACGGCCCGATGATGGACATCCAGCTGCTGTCGTTCAACGACTTCCACGGCAACCTCGAGCCCCCGGCCGGGTCGAGCGGACGGCTGGTGCTCGATCACACCTGGGACGAGGCCAAGGCGGCCCCGGCGGATGTGACGACCGACACGCTCACGCCGCCCGGGGTCGGCGGTGTCGAATACCTCGCGACGCATCTGGCCGAAGCACGCAGGGGTCACCCGAACTCGCTCACCGTCGCGGCCGGCGACCTCATCGGCGCCTCGCCCTTGCTGTCGGGCGCATTCCACGACGAACCCTCGATCGAGGCGCTCAATGCGCTGAAGCTGGATGTCTCAGCCGTCGGCAACCACGAGTTCGACGAAGGGTTCGTCGAGCTGCAGCGGATGGCGGACGGCGGCTGCATCGACGACGGCGATGGCGCGAACAACCAGAACTCCTGCCCGGACGGTTCGTTCGAGGGGGCGGACTTCGACTATCTCGCCGCCAACGTCTTCCGCAAGGGCACGGACGAGACGATCCTGCCTGCGTACTCGATCGAGACGGTCAAGCGCGCGAAGATCGCGTTCATCGGCATGACACTCGAAGACACGCCCGACATCGTCACCGCGTCCGGTGTCGAGGGCCTCGACTTCCGAGACGAAGTCGAGACGGCCAACGCACTCGTGCCCGAGCTGCAGGCACAGGGTGTGAACGCCATCGTCGTGCTGATCCACCAGGGCGGCAGCCCGGACCAGGAGACCTGGTACCACGACGGCACTGCGTACCGCGTGAATCCGTCCTACGACGTGACGTGCTCCGAGAACGGATCGCTCAAGGCGGACAGCCCGATCATCCCGATCGCGCAGGGCCTCGATCCGGCGATCGACATGATCGTGTCGGGGCACACCCACCAGCCGTATATCTGCAACATCCCGGACTCCGAGGGCAACGACCGCATGGTCACGTCGGCGTCCTCGTTCGGCCGGTTGTACACCGACACCACCCTGACCTACAACCTGCGCACCAACGACATCGAGCGGACGTCGGTCGCGAGCGAGAACGTCCTCGTCACGCGCGACGTGCGCAAGGACAAGGTGGAGACCGAGCTCATCGCCAAGTACAAGACGCTCGTCGCACCCATCGCGAGCGAGGTCATCGGCGAGATCACGACCGACGTGACGCGCACGCCACCGGCCGGGGGGAGCGGAGAATCGCAGCTCGGCGATCTCATCGCCGACGCTCAGCTGGCCGACACCAGCGTCGTCGGTTCGTACCCGCCGCCGGTGCTCGCGCTCATGAACCCGGGCGGAATCCGCACCGATCTGACCTACGCGGCTTCCGCGTGGGGTGAGCCGGTGGGCGACGTCACCTACGAGGAGGCGTTCAACGTCCAGCCGTTCAACAACTACCTGGTGTCGCTCGACCTCACCGGGGCGCAGATCAAGACCATCCTGAACCAGCAGTGGAGCGGGGCGAACGCGGGCACGAACAAGAAGATCCTGCAGGTCAGCGAAGGCTTCTCGTACACGTACTCGGGCACCACGCTCGGCACGGTGACGCTCGACAACGAGCCGTTGGTCGACGACGCTGTCTACCGCGTCGTGACGAACAACTTCCTCGCTGGTGGCGGTGACGGGTTCACGACGTTCTTGCAGGCGCAGAACGTGTATTACGGCGGGCTCGACATCGACGCGTTCGCGGCGTACCTGGCCGCCAACAGCCCGTACACACCGGGACCGCTGGACCGCATCATCCTCCAGTAGCTGGACGGACACGGAACGGCCCGACGCTGCTCGCAGCGCCGGGCCGTTCCGCGTCGGTGCGTCAGGCCGCCAGAGAGTGCGCGTCGAGGATCGTGTACGCGTAGCCCTGCTCGGCGAGGAACCGCTGACGGTTCTGGGCGAAGTCCTGGTCGACGGTGTCGCGGGCG
>DATEOM010000513.1:0-3847 GCA_035274105.1 Microbacterium sp. | reverse complement strand
TCTTGCCGGTGCCGCGGCGGATCAGGTCGTACGCCTCGGCGATGAGCTGCATGTCGGCGTACTCGATGCCGTTGTGCACCATCTTCACGAAGTGGCCGGCGCCGTCGTGGCCGACGTGCGTGACGCACGGCTCGCCCTCGGCGACCGCGGCGATCGACTTCAGGATCGGGCCCAGCGTCACCCACGACTCGTCCGAGCCGCCGGGCATGATCGACGGGCCGTTGAGCGCGCCCTCCTCGCCGCCGGAGATGCCGGCGCCGACGAAGTTGATGCCGGTCTCGCGGACGGCCTTCTCACGGCGGATGGTGTCGGTGAACAGCGCGTTGCCGCCGTCGACGATGATGTCGCCCGGCTCGAACACCTCGACCAGCGAGTCGATGACCGCGTCGGTGGGGCGGCCGGCCTTGACCATGATGATCGCGGCGCGCGGCTTCTGCAGCGACGCGGCGAACTCCTCGTACGAGAACGCGGGGACGAACTCGGCCTCGGGGTGGGTCTCGGTCAGCTCGTCGGTCTTCGAACGGCTGCGGTTGTACACCGCCACGGTGTTGCCCTCGCGGCTGGCCAGGTTGCGGGCGAGGTTCGACCCCATCACGGCAAGACCCACGACGCCGATGTTCGCGGTGGCGAGTGCGGGCTCCTCGGATCCTCCGGGTTCCGGCGTCGGACGGGGCACGTCCTCGGGTGCCGGCGCAGCCTCGTGCGCCTGCGTCGCCTCGTCAGGCGCCTGGTCCTGATCCGTCGAGATCTGGGTCTGACTCGGGTTGCCGGTCGCTGAAGGGTTGTGGGAAGACACACGCACTCCTGGGGTTAAGTCGTCTTTTCAGCCTAAAGTCTGGCGCGTCCGTGTTACACGGCATGGCCGAGTGCTCACGCGGCGGCGGGGCCGGTTGTGAGCGGGGCCGGGTGTGAGCTGCTCGCGGCTGACGTGACGAGCCTAGCCCCGGAGCCTGGCGGCGGTTCTCCGGAGCGTCACGAGCCTTCGAGCTGCAGAGCCGAGGCGACGAGCGCCGCCTGGTCCTCGGGCGGCAGAGCGATGTCGACGTCGATCGCCCGTTCGTCGGACCCGGGAGGCTCGAGTGTCGCGAACTGCGAGTCGAGCAGTGCGGGGGGCATGAAATGCCCCTGCCGTCGCATCATGCGGTCGCGCACGACCGCGGCGTCTCCCGTGAAGTTCACGAAGGTGACGTTGTCACGGCGGAGGATGTCGCGATAGCTGCGCTTGAGTGCCGAGCAGGTGACGATACCGGGCTCGCCCGCGGCGCGACGCTCGTCGACCCACGCGGCGACGAGCTCGAGCCAGGGGATACGGTCCTCGTCGGTCAGCGCGTGTCCGCGCCGCATCTTCTCGACGCTGGCGGCCGGGTGGAGGTCGTCGCCCTCCTGGAACGGCCAGCCGAGTCGTCCCGAGAGCATGGCCCCCACGGTGGACTTGCCGGTGCCGGACGGGCCCATCAGGACCAGGATCGGCGGGCTCGACAGCATCCGGGTTCTCCCTTCCCGGGCGGAGGCTCTCAGTCCTTGCGGTAGCCCTGGCGGCCGAGGCTCCAGAACGCGAGCACCGTGCCGAGGGCGCCGACGGCGGCCATGGCGCCGATGAGCCAGAGAAGAGCGTGGCTTGCGATGCCGTAGTCCATGGGGTCCTCCGTGGGAGCGGGAAGCAGGTGCGTTCCTCATCGTAGCGGGGGCGCTGGTAGACTCTTGTCCGAACTTCGGCGAGGGATGCCTCGCGCCCGTCGATCGCGCCGGGCTGCAGCATCCGTGATCGACGCGGTGATGCCGGCCCACGGGCTTTCCTCACGCGCACGCGTTCGAGTCGAAGACATCCCCAATACCCGGGCCCGCCACCGTGCAGGCCGATCCGGAACGGCCCCGCGCCGCCGCAGACAAGGGCCCCGCGCCCGCAAGGAGAACACCATGTCGACCGAGCCCGACACCAAGGTCCAGGCCGAGGTCCGCGAGAACTTCGGCAAGGGCTTCGCCCGCCGCCTCCGTGCCGCCGGCAAGATCCCCGCCGTCATCTACGGCCACGGCACCGACCCGGTGCACGTCGCCCTGCCGGGCCACCAGGTCTCGCTGCTCATCCGCCGCGCCAACGCGGTTCTCGAGCTCGACCTCGACGGCGCCTCGCAGCTGACGCTCGTCAAGGACGTCCAGAAGGACCCGGTGCACCAGATCATCGAGCACATCGACCTCCTCGTCGTGAAGAAGGGCGAGAAGATCCAGGTCGACGTCCCCGTCGTCGTCCTGGGCGAGCCCGTCGCCGGCACGATCGTCAACCTCGACGCCACGTCGGTTGCGCTCGAGGTCGAGGCGACCCACATCCCCGAGCACATCGAGGTCGACGTCGAGGGCCTCGAAGAGGGCACCCACATCACGGCCGCTGACCTGAAGCTTCCGAAGGGCGCCGCGCTGGCCGCCGAGCCCGAGCTGCTCGTCGTCGCCATCGCCGTCCCCGCTGCGGCGATCGCCGCCGAGGAGGAGATCGCCGAGGCCGACGCCGAGGTCGCCGCCGAGCAGTCGGAGGCTTCGGAGGAAGCCGCCGCGGAGGCCGCCTCCGAGTAATCGGGCGCCGAGCGATCGGATCGCTTCGGCGAGGGGGTGCGGGTGCCGCACCCCCTCGCTGCGTTTCACCGGGCCTGCGCCGTCGATGCGGCGGGGCCCTCGGGCAGGATGGATGACATGGCAGACACGTGGCTGATCGTCGGACTCGGCAATCCCGGCGCGCGCTATGAGCTGACCCGGCACAACGTCGGGCAGCTCGTCGTCGACGAGCTCGCCGGTCGTCGCAGCGAGTCGTTCAAGGCGCACAAGGCCAACGCCCGCGTGGCCGAGACGTGGCTGCGTCCCGGCGGCCCGAAGATCATCCTCGCGAAGCCGAACACGTTCATGAACGTGTCGGGCGGCCCGGTCGCAGGACTCGCGAAGTTCTACGGCATCGACGCCGACCACGTGGTGGTGGTGCACGACGAGCTCGACATCCCCTTCGACACGATCAAGCTCAAGATCGGCGGCGGCCACGGGGGCCACAACGGCGTGCGCGACGTCGCGAAAGCCCTCGACACGCCGGAGTTCCCTCGCGTGCGCGTCGGCATCGGTCGCCCGCCCGGACGCCAGGACGCCGCCGACTGGGTGCTCGACCCGTTCGGCGCCACCGAGCGCAAGAACCTTCCGATCCTCGTCGGCGACGCCGCCGACGCGGTCGAGCAGCTCGTTGCCGAGGGCCTCCTCGCCACCCAGCAGAAGCACCACGCCCCCCGCGTCTGAGGGCGGCGAGCAGGCGGGACGGATGCTGCGGCCCCCGCCGCGCCGGATCAGCCGCCGATGCCGCTCCCCGCGGCGAGGCCGGCGGTGAGGAACCCCTGTACGACCGCACCGAAGGCGATCGGCCCGAGCGCCGCGATGATGACGGCGGCGATGCCGGCCCCGCGACCGCGGGCGGTGATGATGGCGACGATGCCCTGGACGAGCGCCCACACGCCGAGCACGGTGCCGGCCCAGAACGACACCTCGCCCAGCAGCACCCAGTCGCGCACCGGCGCCAAGACGCCCCAGTCGAAATCGCCGGTGAACGGCCGTGAGACCACCTCGCGGCCGGCGCCCACGCCGATGTTGAAGCTCGCGATCGCGCCGACGAGACTCGCGCCGACCGTCGCCACCAGCGCGAGGACGAGGGCCGTGAGACCGAGCACGCCGCTGCGCTTCGCGGGCGCGGGCGAGGCGAAGGCGGCACCGGATCCGGCGGGAGCCACCGGGTAGCCCGCGGGCGCCGTGTACCCCGGCGGGGTAGCGTACGCGCCGGTGGGCGGCGCGGACCATCCCTGCGGGACGCCCGCGTGGTACCCCT
>DATEOM010000512.1:0-5591 GCA_035274105.1 Microbacterium sp. | reverse complement strand
CGACGACCGACGGGGTCGTGCGGAAGCCCTCGGCGTTCGCGATGACCTTGGGCTCGCCGCCCTCGAGGACGCTCACGACCGAGTTGGTCGTACCGAGGTCGATTCCAACAGCACGTGCCATGTGTATCTCTCCTTCATATGAGCGCAGACGGATGCTGCCACCCGGGGTTACAGGGAAGTCTTCTCGCAACCGCCATGAGGTTGAGTCGCGATGGCTCAACCATACGCCTGGGGCGCAGCATCCGTCAAATCAAACTTGATATGACCCGACTCAACTTGCTGTCGGACCATCCGCCTGCCGGCTCACCCGCCCAGCATCCCCTCCACCGCCTCATTCGGCTTCGGGTCGGGCAGGCGCCGCATGCGGAACCCGTTCAGCACGCCGAGCACGGCCGCGAGGATCGGGATGAGCAGGGCGACCTGGAGCGCGATGTGGCGCGCCTCGGTGTTGATGCGGATCACCTCGGCCGACGCCTCGGGCGGCTCGTCGGCGAGGAGCTGCTCGAGGCCCGTGTTGGACATGAGCTCGGCGTCCTCTTCGAGCACCGTGGCCACCTGCTCCTGCTGCTCGCTCGACAGCACCGTGCTCGAGTACGCGAGCGACGTGAACGACACCGCGAGGGTCGCGAGCATGATGGCGCCCGCGAATGCGAGGCCGAACGACAGGCCGAACGAGCCGGCGGCCGAGTTGACGCCGGCGGCCTCGCTGACCCGCTCGTCGGAGATCGGCGACAGCGTGTAGTTGTTGAGCTGCGAGACGAGGAGGCCGAGGCCCGAGCCGGCGATGATGAGCGGGACCGTGAGGTACCACCCGTTGTCGGCGACGGGTACCAGCGGCACGATGGCGATGAGGCCCACCGCCGCGAGCGAGAAGCCGAGCAGGATGAGGTTCGCGGGGCGCCCCTTCGCCCGTCGGCCGGCCCAGATCGCGACCGCGAACATGCTCAGCGACAGCGGCGCGATCGAGAGACCCGCCTGCAGGGCGTTGTACTCGAGCACCATCTGCAGGTAGAGGGGCAGCACGATCATCGTGCCGCCGAGGGCGATCTGCTGCAGCAGCTGCCCGCTGACGCCGGTGCGGAACGGCTTCGACGAGAACAGCACAGGATCGAGGAGGACCGGCTTGCCCTTCTTCTTGCGAGAGTTGAGCCACCACGCCAGGCCGCCGAGCGCGACCGCACCGAGGCCGATGATGATGCCGACGTAGCCGCCGCCCTCCTGCCACACCAGGATGCCGAGCACGACGCCGCCCATGCCGATCACCGAGAGCGCCGCGCCCACAAGGTCGATCGAGCGGTCGCCCGTGTATTTGACGTCCTTCACGAGGCCGGCGCCGAGCAGCACGATCGCGATGATGACCGCCTCGAGGCCGAAGGCGACGCGGTACGACCAGAACGTGGTGATGAAGCCGCCGAGGAGAGGCCCGACCGCGGCGGCGATCGCGGCCGATGCGCCGACCAGCGCGTAGACGCGCTTCTGGTGACCGCCGGAGAAGTTGCCGTGGATGAGGGACTGCATCGACGGGAGGAGAAGGGATGCTCCGATCCCGCCGATCACGGCCCAGAAGATGATGACGGCGGTCAGGCTGGTGGCGAACGTCATCGCGACCGCGCCGATGGCATAGCCGAGCAGGCCCAGGATGTAGGCCAGCTTGCGTCCGATGAGGTCGCCGGTCTTGCCGCCGATGAGGATGAATGCCGCCGAGACCAGGGCTTCGAGTGCGATCGCGCCCTGCACGCCGCTGGCGGTCGTGCCGAGCTCTTTCACCACGGCCGAGATCGAGACGTTCATGATCGACGTGTCGACCACGAGCACGAACATCGCCATGGCGAGAAGGATGGCGAGACGGCCGTTGAACGTGGTCTCGGGCGAGGATTCCCCTGTCATGAACGAAGCAAACCACCGCGGCGCTTGCGAGCGCTACTTTGATTCCGCACCAGTTCACCGAAGGGGCCTACTGTGACGGACATGAGCTCTTCCGCCCCCGGATCCGACGAGCCCGGCGCACCGGCGCAGCCTGGCGGCTCGGTGAGTTCCGGCCCGTCGTCGGAGCATGTGCTGTCGACCGCGGCCCTCCACACCGACGGCCTCGACGACACCCCCGTGCCCGGGCGGCGCGTGTTCGCGTGGGCGCTGTGGGACTGGGCGACCCAGCCCTTCAACTCGGTCATCCTCACGTTCGTCTTCGTGTCGCTCTACCTCGTCTCGGACGCATTCCTGCCGGCCGACATCGCGGCGCAGAACGCCGACGGCGACATGGTGTGCTCGAGCGCGGCGGACGCGGGCACCGCGTACTGCGGCGCCCTCGCCGACCTGTCGGAGTGGTACGGCTGGGTGACCTTCGCCGCCGGCATCCTGATCCTCCTGCTCGCGCCCGTGCTGGGCCAGCGCGCCGATGCCGCCGGCACGAAGAAGCGCTGGGTGGTGGGCGCGACCGCCGTGCTCGCGCTCCTGCAGTTCGCGCTCTTCTTCGTCTACTCCGAGCCGCAGTTCTTCTGGCTCGGGGCGATCCTCGTCGCACTCGGATCCGTCTCGTCCGAGATCGCAGGCGTCAACTACAACGCCATGCTCGTGCAGGTCTCGACCCCGAAGACGATCGGCCGCGTCAGCGGGCTCGGCTGGGGCATGGGCTACATCGGCGGCATCCTCGCGCTCGCGCTCGTCGTCGTGCTCAACACGTTCGGCTGGTTCGGCCTCGACGTGTCGGACGGCCTCGCCTATCGCCTCATCGCGGTCGGCGCGGCGGTGTGGACCGTGCTGTTCGCGCTGCCCTTCGTCGTGCTCGTGCCGGAGTCGCCGGCCGATCCGGGGCGCCGGAAGGTCGGCTTCTTCGAGGGCTACGTCGTGCTCGTGCACGACGTCGTCGCGCTGTTCCGTGAGCACCGCCCGACGTTCTGGTTCCTCATCGCGAGCGCCGTCTACCGGGACGGGCTGGCGGGCGTCTTCGCGTTCGGCGGCGTGCTGGCCGCGGTCTCGTTCGGGTTCAGCGCGACGGAGGTCATCGCGTTCGGCATCGCGCTCAATCTCGTCGCCGGCGTCTCGACGATCATCGCCGGTCGCCTCGACGACCGCTTCGGGGCGCGCGCCGTCATCATCACCGCCCTCACGATCCTGATCGTCAGCGCGCTGTTCGTCTTCTTCCTGCGCGAGGGCGGCAAGCCGGTGTTCTGGGTGGGCGGCATCATCCTGTCGGCCGCCGTCGGCCCGGCGCAGGCGTCGAGCCGGTCGCTGCTGGCACGGGTCACACCGTCCGGCATGCAGGGCGAGGTCTTCGGCCTGTACGCGACGACGGGCCGGGTGATGAGCTTCCTGTCGCCGCTCTTGTGGGCGCTGTTCATCGGCTGGTTCGGCGCGACCCACTACGGCATCCTCGGCATCGTGATCGTCCTGCTCGTCGGGCTCCTGCTGCTGCTCCCCGTGAAGCTGCGGCCCAAAGACATCGCCCGCTGACCCCAGCGGATCCATCCCGGCGGTCGCAACCGCGGTCGCATCGGATACCCTCGCTCTCGGGCACCATGCGGACGGGGGGTCGTCGCGCACGCGTGCCTCACCTCGCCGAACCCGAGAGGCACCGTGACGACCCCGCCGATCCCGCGCCTGCGCGCCGAGCGCGCCGAGCGCCTGCGCGCCGCGCGTCACCGCCGCGCGGTCGGCTACTGGTGGGTGCTGATCGCGTGGCTGCTGTCGATGTGGATCGGCGCGTCCGTCGTGCCGCACGAGTGGCTGCACGCCCCCGCCCTGTTCGGCCACCTGGCATCGGTGATCGTGGGACTCGGAGCCGCCGTGCTGCTCGAGATGAGCGGACTGCTCTGGATGCTGCGCCGCACATCTCTCGAGGACCTCCGGCGCACCGAGCCCCCGGTGACCGCCCTGGCATGGCTGGGCATCGCGGGCCTGCTTGCGACGGGCGCGTTCCTTCAGCCCGATCTCTCGCAGCCCCTCACCGCGATCAAGATGATCGCCGTGCTCATCGCGGCGATGAACGGCGTCGCGATGACGAGACTGACGGACGAATTGGACCGGCTGCCGGGCCGGGTGCGGTTCTCGGCCGTGCCCGTCCGGCTCCGGCTGTGGTGCATCTGGAGCGCCGTCGTGTCGCAGACTGCATGGTGGACCGCGGTTCTGATCGGCATGTTGAACACCGCTTCACGGTGATCTCACGGCATCCTCGCCCTCGCCTCGCAACATCACTCGGGTTAGGCTCAAGCCACACCGGATCTTGGGACCGGTGACCCCCCGCCCGGCTTGGCAGCCGCACCCGCTTTGAGGATGCCCCCCATGCGCGATGGAACGCGCGGCGACGAGGACGTCCCTGGCCCCCGCCGGGGCCAGACCTCCGAACCGAAGAACGCACCTATGACGTCGGCGTCTTCGCCGACCCCTGCTCCCACCTTCTCGACGCCGGCCGCGTCGTCGCGGGCCGCGAGGCCGTCCGCGATCGACGAGCGCCGCGAGCGCCGCCGCAAGCGCCGCCGTCAGGCGATCATCGCGACGACCATCGTCGGCATCGTCGTGCTGGTCGGCTCGATCGGCACGGTGTCGTACGCGATCGTCTCGAACCTCTCCGGCTCCGAGCCCGAGGCCGCCGCCCCGGCTCCCGAGACGCCCGCCGTCGCCGAGCCCATCGTCTTCCCCGAGGACGAGCCCGCGACCGCCGCCGGCGCGGAACCCTGCGCGACCGTCAACGTGCTGTCGTCTTTCGAGAACGCCGAGATGGTCGAGGGACTCGCGGCCGCCTACAACAGCCAGCCGCGCAACGTGGCCGGCTCGTGCGTGACGGTGACCACCAGTCGCGAGAAGTCGGGCGTGGCCGCCGCCGTCGTGGCGACCGGCTTCCCGAACCTCGCCGACGACCAGAAGCCCACGGTCTGGCTGCCCGATTCGTCGACATGGGTCGACGTGGCGCAGGCCGAGGGCGCCACCAACCTCCGCGCCGAGGGCACGAGCGTCGCGCTCTCCGACATCGTGCTCGCCATGCCCGAGAACCTCGCCGCGGCGATCGGATGGGATGCCGAGGCCCCGACGTGGGCCGAGATCTTCGAGTCCGCGGGCGACCCCGACCTCTGGAGCGGCCTCGGCCACCCCGAGTGGGGCGCGTTCAAGCTGGGCAAGACGAGTCCGCTCGTCGCGACGAGCGGTGAGGCGGCGATGTTCGCGTCGTACGGCACCGCCGCGGGATCGATGACGGACTTCACCGCCGCCCAGGTGCAGGACCCCGCCGTGCAGGCGGAGGTGCACCAGAACGAGACCGCGACGAGCCACTACATGGCGACGCCCGAGCACTTCCTGTGGCACGCGCGCCAGGCCGAGGCATCCGGTTCCACTGCCGACTTCCTCTCCGCGGTCATCGTCGACGAGAAGTCGGTGTGGGACTACAACCGCGGCATCACGAGCCGCGACGGCATCACCCGCACGCAGGCCGACCCGCCGGCGGAGCAGCTCGTGCCGATCTACCCGGCCGACGGCTACTACACGGCCGACAACCCGGTCATGCGCCTCACCGGCGCATGGATCGACCCGGTCGAGTCCGAGGCGGCGGCGGACTTCATCCGCTTCACGCACACCGCGCAAGGCCAGGCCGCCGTGCGCAC
>DATEOM010000511.1:0-11983 GCA_035274105.1 Microbacterium sp. | reverse complement strand
CGGCGGCGTGCTGCCGCGCACGATCACCTCGAGCGCGAGCTCCGGCTCGGCGGCATCCCACTCGGGGTCGGTCGCGGCGTGCAGGGCGCGGTAGCCGAGGTCCTCGAGGGGGACGCGCACCGTCGTCAGACCGGGACGGATGTCGCGTCCCGTCGCGATGTCGTCGAAGCCGGCGACCGCGATGTCGGCGCCCACCTGACGGCCGGCGTCGCGCACGGCCGACATGATGCCGATCGCGACGACGTCGCTGATGCCGAAGATCAGCGTGCCCGCGGGCACGTCGCCCTCGAGCAGCTCCGAGGCGGCCGCGTAGCCGGCGTCGCGTGTGAAGCCGGTGCGTCGCACCTCGCGGACGCTCCCGCCGGCGGCGGTGAAGCCCTCGGTGAACCCGTCGACGCGGTCGTCGGAGGTGCGGATGCCCTCGGATGCTGCGACCACGATCGCCTCGCGATAGCCGAGGCCTGCGAGCTCGGCGCCGAGCGCCGCCGCGCCGCCGCGGTTGTCGACCGCGACCGAACGGGCCGTGCCGCCGCCGGGACCGACGACCACGACGCGACCGCCCATGTTCGAGAACGCCTCGAGCTCGCCCTGGAGCCCGACGGCATCGGGCCCTTCGACGCGGGAGGCCGCGAGGATGAGGCCGCGAGGCCGTTGTCCGCGGAGGGCCCGCACCAGCTTGACCTCGCGCTGCGGATCGCGCTCGGTGATCGCGATGGTGACGACGAGGCCGGCCTCGTCGGCGCCGCGCGCGACGCCGGAGGCGAGCTGGCCGAAGTAGGGGTCGGCGATGTCGGCGACCAGGAGGGCGACGATGGCGGCGGTACCTCGCGCGGTGGCCTGGGCGGAGAGATTGGCCGTGTAGCCGAGCTTCTCGGCTGCGGTCTCGACGCGCTCGCGGTAGCTGTCGGCCACCTTGCGCGTCGATCCGTTGAGCACCCGCGATGCCGTCGCGAGCGAGACCCCAGCCTCGCGCGCGACATCGTGAAGGGTGGCGGCGCCTCGGGCAGGCGCGATCATGTCGCTCACAGGCCAGAGTCTAGGGCCTGCGTCCGGTTACGGCGAGAGATTTGGGAAGCGATTTCCCACTCCCCTTGCCCGGCTGAGGAACCACCGACGTGCCGGCCGAGTGGACCGGCTGGCGCAGCCCCGGCACGGACGACGAAGCGCCCGCGGGGGCCAAGAACCCCGCGGGCGCTCCGAGACGGTCGCGTCGTCAGCCGGCGACGCGGGCGCGCAGGTGCGGCGAGACGGATGCTGCGAACCCGGCGGCCGTGCGCTGCACGGCGACGAGCGGGTCGGTGGCCCAGATCTCCTCGTTGAAGATCTCGACCTCGATGTCGCGGTCGTAGCCGGTCGCCTCGACGGCCTCCGTCAGCGACGCGAAGTCGATGACGCCGTCGCCCGGGTAGTGCCGGCTGAGCAGCGGGTCGGCGGCGAGCGGCGTCTTCCAGTCGCACACCTGGTACGTCGCGATGCGGCCCTCGCGGCCCGCGCGCTCGATCGACGACAGCACGTCCGGGTCCCACCAGATGTGGAACGTGTCGACGGTGGCGCCCACGACGGCGGGGTCGAAGTCGGCGGCGATGTCGAGCGCCTGCCCGAGCGTCGAGACGACGCAGCGGTCGGACGCGTACATCGGGTGCAGCGGCTCGATGGCGAGCGTGACGCCCGCGGCCGCAGCATCCGGTGCCAGCTCGCCGATGGCGTCGCGCACCCGCTCGCGGGCGCCCACCAGGTCGCGAGAGCCCTCGGGCAGTCCGCCGGCGACGAGCACGAGGATCGCGGTGGACCCCTCGGCACCCGCGGCGGCGAGTGTCGCCGCCTCTTCGATCGCGACGCGGTTGTCGTCGATCGAGGCGCGGCGCGCCGGACCCTCGGGCATCGTGAAGAAGCCCGAGCGGCAGTGTGTCGTGAAGCGCAGTCCCGAGTCGGTCAGCATCGAGGCGGCCGTTGCGAGACCCACCTCCTGCACCGGCTCGCGCCAGAGGCCGATCGCCTCGACGCCCGCCTCGGCGGTCACGCGCAGCGCGGTGGCGAGGTCGGCGTACTTGATGGTGGCCTGGTTGATGGATAGGCGCGGATCCACGCTCACGCGATCACCCCCGGAACGTCGATGCCGTTGTGGCGCAGCATGCCGTGCCAGCGGATGGCCGCGAGCTCGGGACGCTCGAAGGCGAGCGACGAGTTCGCGAGCTCGACGATGCGCGACAGGTGCGGAAGGCTGCGTGCGGAGTGCAGGCCGCCCACCATCTGGAACGCCGGCTGGTGGCCGTTCAGCCACGACAGGAAGGCGACGCCGGTCTTGTAGTAGAACGTCGGCGCGGCGAACACCTGGCGGCTGAGCTCTTCGGTCGGGCCGAGGATCTCGAGGTACCGGGCGGGGTCGCCGGCGTCGAGCGCCTGGATGGCGGCCGACGCGACGGGCGTGATCGCCGCGAAGGCGCCGAGCAGCGCGTCGGAGTGCTGACGCGGGCTCTCGGGGTTGCGCTCCGGCTGGGTCGCCCCCGGCACGTCCTGGCCGCCGATGAGGCCGACGTAGTTGAAGTCGTCGCCGGTGAACATGCGCACGCCCTCGGGCAGGCGCTCGCGCACCGACACCTCGGACGCGGCATCGAGCAGGCTCATCTTCACGCCCGCGACCTTGTCGGTGTTCTCCTCGATGATCTCGAGGAGCACCGCCGACGCCTCCCGCCAGTCGGGCGAGCCGAAGTAGCCCTCGAGGATCGGGTCGAACGCCGTGCCGAGCCAGTGGAGCACGACCGGACCCGACGCCGCGGCGAGCACCTCGCGGTAGACGCGGCGGTAGTCGTCCGCCGACTCCGCGACGCGCGCGAGGTGGCGCGACGCCATCAGCACCGGCCCCGCGCCCTGCTCCTCCGTGAAGTGCAGCTGCTCCTTGTAGGCGTCGATGACCTCGTCGACCGAGATCCGCTCAGCGTCGACGTGGTCGGTGTTGACGCCGACCACGACCGAGCCGCCCTCTTCGCGGGCGACCTGCGCCGAGCGGGCGATGAGGTCGCGCGTCGCGGCGGCATCGAGGCCCATGTTGCGCTGGGCGGTGTCCATGGCGTCGGCGACGCCGAGACCCCACGAGTACACGGCGCGGCGGAAGTCCAGCGTCGCGTCCCAGTCGACCTCGGCCGGCTGACCCGGGGTGTTGTCGGCCCAGGTCTTCGGCACGACGTGCGCGGCGGCGTACGCCACGCGGCTCTTCAGCGCGCCCTCGGGCTTGGTGTAGCCCGGAGACTCGTTCAGCTCGACGGCGGAGAGGGCCCCGGCGTCGGAGAGAAGTGTGAGCTTCGGCATCCGTGCGTCCGATCAGTCCAGCGACAGCGTCGGCAGCTCGACCTTGCGGCCCTCGCGGCTCGACTGCAGGCCGGCCTCGGCCAGCAGCACGCCGCGTGCGCCCGACAGCAGGTCGAACTCGTACGGGGTGTCGAGCACGTACGACTCCAGGAACTCCTCCCACTGCTGGCGGAAGCCGTTCTGGAACACGTCGTTCGTGGGAACCTCGGCCCAGTCGGCGTCGTAGTCGTGGTCGTCGGCCAGGTCGGGGTTCCAGACCGGCTTCGGCGTGGCGTTGCGGTGCTGGATCTTCGCGCCGAAGAGGCCGACGACGGCGGAGCCGTGCGTGCCGTCGACGTGGAACTCGACGAGCTCGTCGCGGTTCACGCGCACGGTCCACGACGAGTTGATCTGCGCGACGATGTCGCCCTCGAGCTCGAAGATGCCGTAGGCGGCGTCCTCGGCCGTGGCGGTGTAGTGCTCGCCCTTCTCGTCCCAGCGGTCGGCGATGTGCACGGCGGCCTGCGCGTACACGGTCTTGACCTCGCCGAACAGGTTCTCGAGCACGTAGTTCCAGTGCGGGAACATGTCGACGATGATGCCGCCGCCGTCCTCGGCGCGGTAGTTCCACGACGGACGCTGCGCGGGCTGCCAGTCGCCCTCGAAGACCCAGTAGCCGAACTCGCCGCGGACCGACAGGATCCGGCCGAAGAAGCCGGAGTCGATGAGGCGCTTGAGCTTCTGGAGGCCCGGGAGGTAGAGCTTGTCGTGCACGACGCCGGTCTTCACGCCGGCCTCCTGCGCGAGCTTCGCGAGCTCGAGAGCCTCGTCCACCGTCTCGGCGGTGGGCTTCTCGGTGTAGATGGTCTTGCCGGCGGCGATCGCCTTGCGCAGGGCCGAGGCGCGCGCCTTGGTCACGAGGAAGTCGGCGTAGATCTCCCAGCGCGGGTCGGCGAGGGCGGCGTCGAGGTCGGTGGTGTAGTCCTCGATGCCGTGCTTGGCGGCGAGCTCGGCGAGCTTCGCCTCGCTGCGGCCGACGAGGAGCGGCTTCACGGTGACCTTGGTGCCGTCGGCCAGCTCGATGCCGCCCTGCTCGCGGATCGCGAGGATCGAGCGCACCAGGTGCTGGCGGTAGCCCATGCGGCCCGAGACGCCGTTCATGATGATGCCGATCTCACGCACGGTGGGGCGGGCGGAAGCCTCGGCCGGGGCCGGGGCGAGAGTCGTGTCGGTCATGGGGTCCTGCTTTCTGCTCTGAAGGCTGTGGGCACCCGGCTCCGGCATCGGGACCGGAAATCCGGGTAAACGCTTTCCAATAGTGTGACACGGGATGGGATGCTGCGCAAGCGCTTTCCCCGCAGCATCCGATCACCGTCTGGTCAGGCGCGCAAGAGCACACACCCGTGCGGATCGAGCGAGACCCGCACCACCGAGCTGCCGGGGGCGACGCCGCGCGCGGCATCCGACTGCGCGTGCACGGCTTCGACCGGAACGGATGCTGCGTCCCACACGTCCACGACGACCGCCGGCGCGGGTCCGAGCCCGAGGGAGCGCGTGTCGAACGGCACCTCGCGCGCCTCGTCGGCGGTGTTGAAGACGGCGACCCACCGGGTGTCGCCGCGTTCGGCGGTCCACACGACGAGGTCGCGCTCACGCAGCAGTTCGCGATTGCCGGTGGAGTCGCGCAGCACCTCGAGCACTTCGTCGTTCTGGAACAGTGCGATCGTCTCGGGCGCGCTCGTCGGCAGGTCGCCGCCGATCATGAGGGGCGAACGGGCCATGACCCACAGCGTGACGAGCGTCCGGCGCTCGGCGAGCGTGAGCGCGCCCTCGCGCGGCTCGCCGCGCTCGGCGCGGATGCCGATGCGGCCGAGGGGAAGCATGTCGGCGTCGGGCCAGCCCTCGGGTCCGGCGAACGGCGCCCAGCGCGCGAGGCGCGCGAAGTTCGCCTCGACGTCGTCCCACTGGTCCCACAGATCGTCGCAGATGCGCCACATCGTGGCGTGTGCGCGGAGGTGATCGAGGTGCGCCGCCGACAGGTCGCGACCGGGCGACAACGAGAGGGCGATGTTGCGCGGCACGGTCTCGATCGCGGTCGAGAGGGCCTCGATCTCGGCGGCCTGGTACGGCCACAGCATGTCGTCGGCCTTGAGGAAGTCGACGCCCCACTGTGCGTACTGGTCGGCGAGGGAGTGGTAGTAGGCCGCCGCGCCGGGCGTGCCGTGGTCGAGGCCGACGTAGTGCGGGTTCCACTCGCAGGCGTTCGCCGGGTCGGCGATGCGGGCCGCGGTCGCCTCGACGCCCAGGACCGGCAGATCGCGATCGACCGCGACCCGCGGGATGCCGCGCATGATGTGGATGCCGAACTTCAGGCCCAGCCGGTGGATGCGGTCGGCGAGCGGTGCGAAGCCGGCGCCGTCCGCCGCCGAGGGGAAGCGCACCGGATCCGGCTGCACGCGCCCGAAGCCGTCGATCACCAGCGGGGCGGACTCGTTGTAACCGTGGGAGCGGGCGGTGGGGTCGGCCCAGTCGATGTCGACGACGATGGTGTCCCACCCGTGGGTGAGCAGGTGCTCGGCCATGAACTCGGCGTTGGCGAGAACCTCCGCCTCGGTCACGGTCGTGCCGTAGCAGTCCCAGCTGTTCCAGCCCATGGGCGGGGTTGCCGCCTTGCGCAGCGTCATCGCTGTCTCGTCTTCCTGTCGTGGATCTTCAGCGGAGCTCGCGCCAGCGGGCGCGCTGGTCGATGCGGGCGTCGTCGAGCTCGCAGAGCCCCTCTGCCGACGCGGCGAGGCGGGCCGCGGCGTCGGCCGGCAGATGCACGCCGGTGTCGCGTCGCAGCGGAAGGATGTGCAGCTCGACGCTCGCGTCGGGGCCGGCGCCGATGTCGCGGAGGTTCGCGACGAGCTCGGAGCCGTCCCAGAATCGGTCGGTCGCGGTCACGCCGTCGACGCGCAACTGCGCCAGGTCGCCCGCCCACCGCACCCGCAGCACGGCGTCGGAATCGAGCCCGGCCGGGATGTCCACGCGATACACCGCCGCGTAGGCATCGACCACGGCGTCGTCGGGCGCCGCCTGCCGCCCGTCGCGCGCGCCGTAGTCCCCGGGGGACGCAGTCGCCTCACGGATGAGCCGGACGGGAATGGATGCTGCGACCGCAGCGCCGCCCGCATGCTGCCAGTCCGGCGTGCGCCAGGCGCCGTCGACGTACTCCCGCGCGTCGGGTGCGTCACCGCTCGCGCGCACCGACACCCGGCCCGCAGCATCCCATGTCAGCTCGTCGGACCCGACGAACAGGCGTCGCCCGCCCGCCGCGGCGTCGACGACCCAGACTCGCGGAGCATCCGCGGCGGGAAGCACGAGCACGTCGAGCGTCGCGCCGTCGGCCTCCTCGATCCGCACCGGCGCCGAGCCCGGCGTCACGGCGTGCGCGACGCCGTCGTGCGACACCTCGACGGGAATGCCGGCGTCCTCGATCAGCACGAGCGTCGGCGGTGCGCTCGCCGCCCCCGGAAGCACGGTGACCGCCGACGCCGTGGCCCAGTCGACCGTGACGCCTCCGACGTGGAGCCCGAGCGGCCACCGGGCCAGGGTCCCGGGCGGGATGTCGACCGGTGCGCTCGGCAGGTCGACCGTGCCGCGGCCCGTGTCGATGCGGAGGCGTGCGCCACGATACGCGGGCAGCGGCACGTGCGGCTGATGCCACCCGATGAAGACGAACCCTGCGCCGTCGTCGGCGCGCACCGCCCAGCGAAGGGTCTCCGCGTCCTCGACGCCCGATGGGCGGACGTCGGGCAGGTGCGAAGGCATCGCCGCGATCCGCTCGCCGAACGCCTCGACGAACGCGTGCTGCACACGCAGCGCCGCGTGGCTGGGCGCCGTGCGGCCGGCTTCGCCGACCGGCGCGTGGAAGTCGTAGCTCAGCCGCGTCATGTCGTTGGGGTAGCCGGTGGCCTGCGTCTCTTCGAGGCCCGGCCCGGGGTTCGTGCCCCCGGCGTACATGTAATAGCCCTGCCATGCCGAACCGCTGCCGAGCTTGGCGTGCGCGACGGCGGCGATGTCGAGTGCGTCCGGACGCGGGCGCCGGTGGTAGGCCGTGGCCATGCCCCCGCCCAGCTCGCACGTCGCCGGGGGGAACCACGGCGACAGCTCGGCACGGCGGTCGGCGTCCTCGCCGCGGACATCGGCGCCGATGCCGGGGTCGTCCCACGTGTCGGAGAAGAAGTAGTGCGCGCGGAACGTCGGATCCCAGGGCTCGCCGGGGTCGACCCAGAACCCGTCGCCGTACCCGCCCCACAGCGGCAGCACCTCGGGGTCGGGAAGCTGCGCGCCGCCCCACGCCGTCGCGGTCCACAGCGGTGCCGACAGTCCGGCTTCCCGAGCCAGGCGCTTGAGGGTGACGAGGTGCCCGGGCTGGTCGTAGAGCTCGTTGTCGAGCTGGATCCCGAGCACGGTCTCGGGCGTGCAGCGCCCGCCGAACGCGCCCGCGATCCGTGCGAACCACTCCCGCACCAGCTCGAGGTAGGCGGGGTCGTCGGTGCGGTGGCGCACCGGCGCGTGCTGCACCCAGTCGGGAAGGCCGCCGTTGCGCATCTCGCCGTGCACCCACGGCCCGATCCGCAGCACGACCTCGAGGCCCTCGGCCCGCACCGCGTCGACGAAGGCGCCGACGTCGAAGCGTCCGTCGAACCGCGCCTCGCCGCGCACCGGCTGATGGTGCAGCCACGGCACGTACGTCGAGACCACCGAGATGCCGCCGGCGCGCAGGAGGCGCAGCCGCTCGGTCCACCGCTCGCGCGGCACCCGCGTGTAGTGCAGCTCGCCTGACACCGGCAGCCACGGCCGCCCGTCCCGCAGCAACGCGCGGCTGGTGAGGGCGAGTCCGGGACGCGCGTCTTCGGTGTTCGCCATCGCCGGGCGCCGCTCGGCGCGGGGCCGTCCGGTGACGTCGGCGCGCAGCATCCGCTTCTCCGTTCCGAGAGCCGGGGAGCCGGTCACGCGAGCCGGACCGCCGCCCACGACACGGCCGGCAGTGCCAGCGACAGCTCGTCGCCGTCGACGGATGCTGCGGCCTCGCGCACGCCGACGCGCTCACGGTCCTCGAGCGTATTGGCCGCATACAGGTCGTCGTCGTGCAGCAGGTGCGACTCGACGACCGCGACGTCGCGGCCGAGCGCCCGCACCAGCGGAGCGAGGTCGACGCGCAGGTTCGCGGCATCCGTCGTCGAACGGTTCACGACGAACAGCGACACGCCCTCGTCGTCGATCGTCGCGACCGCGTTCACGGACTCGACGTCGCCGAGCTTCTCGCTCGTGAAGGTGCCCGCCGACACGGGCACGCGCACGGCGCGGCCCTGAGCGAGGCGGGACGTGATCGAGAACGGGAAGAAGGTGGTCTGCCGCCAGGCGGGGCCGCCGGGCTGGGTCATGATCGGGGCGATCACGTTGACGAGCTGCGCCAGCGACGCGGAGCGCACGCGGTCGGCGTGCTGCAGCAGCGTGATCATGAGGTCACCGAACACGACGGCGTCGAGCGCGTGGTACTCGTCCTCGAGCAGACGGGGCGCGACCGGCCATGCCCCGCCCTTGAACTCGTGGCCCGACTCGGTGCCGTCCGGGTTGAAGAGGTACCAGACGTTCCACTCGTCGAACGAGATCATGATGCGCTTGTCGCTCTTCTTCGTCGCGGCGACGGCGTCGGCGATCGAGACGACCGACTCGATGAAACGCGCCATGTCGACGCCCGACGCGAGGAACTCCTGCGCGTTCCCGTCGTACTCCTGGTAGTAGGAGTGGCACGAGATGAAGTCGACATCGTCGAACGTGTGCTCGAGCACCGTGCGCTCCCACGACCCGAAGGTCGGCATGGAGCGGGCCGACGAGCCGCACACCACGAGCTCGATGCCGGGGTCGAGCATGCGCATCGCCTTCGCGGTCTGCGACGCGAGCGTGCCGTAGTCGTCGGCGTTCTTGTGGCCGATCTGCCACGGGCCGTCCATCTCGTTGCCGAGGCACCACATCTTCACGCCGAAGGGGTTCTCGCGTCCGTTGGCCGTGCGCTGGCTGGTCCAGGCGGTCCGGGCGTCTGCGTTGGCGTACTCGAGCAGGTCGAGCGCCTCCTGCGTGCCGCGCGTGCCGAGGTTCACCGCGAGCATGAGCTCGCTGCCGACGCGGTCGAGCCACGCCTGGAACTCGTGCAGCCCGACCTCGTTGGTCTCGGTCGAGTGCCACGCGAGGTCGAGGCGGCGCGGGCGCTCGGCCACCGGGCCGATGCCGTCCTCCCAGCGGTACCCCGACACGAAGTTGCCGCCGGGGTAGCGGATGGTCGAGACGCCGAGCTCCTTCACGAGCTCGATCACGTCGGCGCGGAAGCCGTCCTCGCCGGCCGAGGGGTGCCCGGGCTCGCAGATGCCGTCGTAGATGTGGCGTCCGAGGTGCTCGACGAAGCCGCCGAACAGGCGCCGGTCGATGTCGGCGATCTCGTGGTGCGGGTCGAGCCGCGCGGTGGCGTCGGTCGGAGAGGTCATGGGTGCTCCTTCATCGGATCGGTCGGGCCCCGGTGCGCGACGGCGTCACCGGTGGCGCGGTCAGTCGAGCGCGGGCTCGTGCCGCAGGATCAGCGAGATGGCCGCGGGGCGTGCGGGCAGCCGGTGCCGGGGCAACACCCCCGGTCCGCACGTCGCGGTGCCGACGCCCGACTGGGCGAGATCGATCGACACGAACGTGCGTCCTTCGGAGGTCAGCTCCCAGTTGTGGGCAGCGGCGGCGAGGGTCTGCCGGCTGTGCCGCGAAACGGTGAGCGCGAACGGGTGGTCGAGGGTCGACACGTGCAGTGTGCCGGCTTCCGTGACGATTGTGGCATCTCGGACCCCGGTTCGGGAACCGCTTTCCTGAGGTCGCACGTTGTCGACGGTGAGATCGGCGGGCTCGAGGTGCCACCAGCCGAAGCATGCGCCCGATCGGAGGTCGGGGTAGCTGTGCATCGGCCCGTATCCGGCGAGGTCCGCGCCGAGCGGCTCGCCCTCGAGCACCAGGTCGAGACCGAGGCGTGCCCACTCGGTCGTCCACGCGGCGTTGGGCTCGAGCTCCGCGTCGAGGCGCACCGCCCCGTCGCCGACCGCGGTCCAGCGCAGCGTGGCGTCGATCGCGCTGTCGAGGATGGGCGTGCCGGTCCGGGTGCGGACGAGCACCTCGTCGGCGCCGGGGCGCACGTCGACCAGGCGGGTCACCATGCGGTCGATGCCGGCGGCGCGCCAGCGTTCCGCGTAGGGCGGCAGGTCGAGCTCGTCGTTCCCGAGATCGCGGTCGTTGTCGGTGGGCGCTCGCCACACCCCCACGGTCGGTCCGGTGATCTCCAGATCGCCCAGGCGAACGAGCCCGCCGGTCGCAGGGTCGAAGCGCGCGGCGCCGATCCGATCCGCTGTCGCTTCCGCGGCGATCTTCGGCGGCACGGCCGGGCGGCCCTCGCGCACCTGCTGGCCGCTCGCGAGCACGTGGCCGGCGTCGGCCCAGGGTGATTCGGCGATCGTGACCGCGTGAACCGTGAGGACGTCGGCGACCTCGGCTGCGGTGTCGGTTCGTGCCCCGTCGGGAAGATCGAGGGTGATGGTCTCGCGCGGCCCGCAGGCCGGTGCCGTGAGCGTGCCGGACGCGGTGACCTCGCCGTCGACGACGCGTGTCCACCGCAGCTCGACGTGCCCGAGGTCGAGGACGTCGTACCGGTTGGCGATGCGCACCGACGAGCGCCAGGCGTCGACGTCGATCGCGACCGGTGCGATGACGGCGGCGTAGTGGAGCAGGCCGGGGCGCGGGTTGCGGTCCGCGTCGACGAGGCCGTCGATCACGAAGTTGCCGTCGTGCACGGCCTCGCCGAAGTCGCCGCCGTAGAGCGTCCGGCCGGTGCCGTCGGGGCCGTCCACGGTGATGCCGTGCTCGAGCCACTCCCACACGAACCCGCCCGCGTGACGCGGATAGGCCTCGAACAGATCCCAGTACTCCTGCAGCCCGCCCGGGCCCGTGCCCATCGCGTGCCCGAACTCGCACTGGAGGAACGGCAGCGTCAGTCGATGCGCCTGCGCCGGGGTGGCGTCGAACGGCACCGGCCGGAGGGCCTCTTCGCCGATCTCGCGCACCTCGTCGTGCGACGCGTACATGCGCGAGTACACATCGACGTAGCGGCTCTCCCCATCGCCCTCGTAGTGGAGGAGGCGGCTCGGGTCGGCGGCCTTCGCCCAGCGTGCCATCGCCTCGAGGTTCGCCCCGATGTGCGACTCGTTGCCGAGCGACCACATGATGACGCTCGCGTGATTCTTGTCGCGGTGCACCGTGCGCCGCATGCGGTCGAGGAACGCGTCCCGCCACCGCGGGTCGGCGCTGGGGTTGCCGCGCCAGCCGACGTGCTCGAACCCGTGCGTCTCGAGGTCGCACTCGTCGATGACCCAGAAACCGAGCTCGTCGAAGAGGTCGAGCACGTCGGGGTGCGGGGGATAGTGCGATGTCCGGACCGCGTTGATGTTGTGCCGCTTCATCAGCAGCAGCTCGTCGCGCGCCACGGCGGCATCGAAGACGCGGCCGTGGCGCGGGCGGTGCTCGTGCCGGTTGACGCCGCGGAGCATGATCGGGGCCCCGTTCACGAGCAGGCGCGCGTCGCGCACCTCGACCCGCCGGAAGCCCACCCTCAGCCAGACGGTCTCGGTCT
>DATEOM010000510.1:0-8941 GCA_035274105.1 Microbacterium sp. | reverse complement strand
TGGAGATGGATGCCGCGACCTTCGAGACGCTCGTCATCGACGAGCTGGACGCCCTCCCCGACGACATGGTCGAGGGCCTCGACAACGTCGTGTTCGTCGTCGAGGACCGGCCCGAGGACGGCAGCCTCGACCTGCTGGGCCTCTACGACGGCTGGGCACTGACCGAGCGGGAACGCTACGGCATCGGCGAGCTGCCGGACCGCATCATCGTGTACCGGGAACCGCACCTGGCGGTGTGCGCCGACGACGACGAACTGCGCGACGAGGTGCACACGACGCTCGTGCACGAGATCGCACACTTCTACGGAATCGACGACGATCGCCTGCACGAGCTGGGGTGGGCATGATGGTCGCCCTTGCCACGCCCTCTGTCGAGGAGGACGTCGAGCTCGCCGAACGCGTCGATCCTGCACGACCCTGGCAGACGGTCGTCTGGGACGATCCCGTCAACCTGATGAGCTACGTCACCCACGTCTTCCGCGAGTACTTCGGCCTCGCGCGCGCGGACGCGGAGCGGCTCATGCTCGCCGTCCACAACGAGGGGCACGCGGTCGTCTCGCAGGGCCCCCGCGAGCAGATGGAGATGCATGTCCAGGCGATGCACGACTACGGCCTGTGGGCGACCGTGAGGCAGGAGCCCCGATGAGCCATCGCGTCGTCGTCCTCGAGGTCGCCCGCCTCGAGGCCGCCCACCTCGCGGGGCTCGTCGGCCAGTTCGCCGAACTGCTGCGCGAGTCCGCGCCCGACGGCGAAGACCCGGCGATCGCGCGGCTGGTGCCTTCTGCCTACGCGGACGACGAGGAGGCGGCGCGGGAGTTCCGGGCGCTGACGCAGGCCGATCTGCTCGGTCGACGGGAGTCCGACGCGGGCCGGGTGCTGGCGTCCCTCCAGGGCGCTGCTCAGATCCCCGAGGACCCCGACGATCCGGCGCTGCTGGAACAGGTCGAGATCAGGCTCGACCCCGAGACGGCACAGGCGTGGCTGCGCACCCTCGCGGCCGTTCGCCTGGTGCTCGCGACGCGGCTGGGCGTCGTCCAAGAGGACGACCACGAGCACGATGATCCGCGCTTCGGCGTGTACGACTGGATCGGGTACCGACTCGACGGTCTCGTTGCCGCCCTCGACCGCACGGATTGACCCGCGCTCACGGAACGGGGATCACGAGGTTCGCGAGTCTCATCGGATCGTCGCGCGTGACGTGCAGGCTCTCCTGGCGCGCCCACCGGTCCCAATGCGGGCGGTACGTCTCGCCGTCACGGGCCAGCGCCCGCTGCTTGCGCGACGCCGCCGGCGACTCGAGCCAGACGCGCACGTCGGCCAGGCGCGCCGTCGCGGGTGTGAGGATTCCCGCCCCCTCGACGATGAGCGGCAGGGAAGGGTCGACGGCGTGCGCCTCTGCGGGCTCGCCGACGGTCCAGTCCCACCGCTGCCACACCCCGACGACTCCTTTGGCGTGCGGGGTCAGGATCAGGTCCTGCGCGAGCTCGACGCCGTCGTCCAGCCCGTCCCAGCCCGGGTAGATCGAATCGAGCGCTACGAGCTGCACCCGGCCGCGCAAGGGCCACCGGGCGACGAGAGTGCGCGCCAGCGTCGTCTTGCCGGCACCGCTTCGTCCGTCGATGAGGACCACCGGATTGGATGCCGCGACCTGCGCGATCGCCGCGATGATCTGGTCGACCGCGATCCCGAGCGAGTTGCCGACGGCGTCCGGGCTACTTCTTGAGAGTGCGGATGACACGGCTGAGCGCGCGACCGGCGAAGAAGACGAACGGGATCGCGACCGTCAGGAGCGCGATGATGTTCGGCTCGAATCGCAGACCGTCGCCCTGGCGGATGTATGCGCCGACCGGGATGGCCCAGCCACCGCCGCCCCCGCCGCCGTTGCCGGCCTCGTCCGATCCCCCGCCGAAGCCGGACCACGTCAGAGCAACGGGGATGATGCGGACGCCGTCGACGTCCTGCTGCTCGCCGTATGCGCTCTTCACGCCGAAGGACGCGGACTGCTTGCCGAGTTCGAGTGCGATGTTGGGCATGCGTCCAACGTACCTGCCGCCGCGTCCCCGGCACAGCGCGCCGACGAAGTCGGCGAGCCGTGACCGCCCTTGATGCACCGGGTCAGCCGTTGTCGAGACGCGGCGCCGGCGGGCTCGACGGCAGAGTTCCGCCGCCACGCGTGCCGAGCAGCGTCGCGCGGGTGACCGCGCCACGGCCGAACTTCGCGGTCGCGCCGTCCAGCGCGTCCTCGATGCGCCGCCATCCCTCGTCGTCGTCCCACAGCGTCGGCATCGCCGCACCGGCAGGGCGCAGCTTCTCGGCTCGCACCCCGATGAGCCGCACCGGCAGCGTGCGATCCACCGTGGCGAACAGCTCGTGGGCGGCGTCGCCGATGCGCTGGCCGACGGCAGTGGGCTCGGCGAGCGTCTGCGAGCGGGAGATCGTCGTGAAGTCCGCGTAGCGCACCTTGATCGCGACGGTGGACGCTTCCCAGCCGCTGCTGCGCAGGCGCGCGCCGACACGGTCGGCGAGGCGCCGCAGCTCGGAGCGCAGGATCGCGGTGTCGCCGATGTCTTCGTGGAACGTCTCTTCGTGTCCCACGCTCTTCTCCACGCGACCCGTGTCGACCTCGCGGGCGTCGATCCCGCGCGCCAGGTGCCAGATGCGATCGCCCATCGCGGCGCCGAGAGCGCGATCGAGGAGCTCACGGGGCGCATCGATCACGTCGGCGATGGTGCGGATGCCGCGCCCCTCGAGCGCTTCGGAGGCCTTGGGTCCGACGCCCCACAACGCGCGCACCGACCGCGGCGCGAGGAACGCGGCGGTGTCGGCCTCCGCGACGATCAGGAGTCCGTCGGGCTTGCTCAGAGTGGAGGCCATCTTCGCAACGTGCTTGGTCGCGGCGACACCCACGCTGCAGGTGAGGCCGGTCTCGTCGACGACGCGGCGCCGCAGCATCCGTGCGATCTCTCCGGGACTCCCCCACAGCCGGCGCGCGCCGCTCACATCGAGGAACGCTTCATCGATCGACAGCGGCTCGACGAGCGGTGTGACGTCGCGGAAGATGCGCATCACCTGCGACGACGTCTCGACATACCGCTCGAAGTGCGGGGGGACGACGATCGCGTGCGGGCACAGCCGGAGTGCCTGGCCGACGGGCATCGCCGAGCGCACGCCGAAGCGCCGCGCCTCGTACGAGGCGCTGGAGACGACCGACCGGCTGTCGGGGGCGCCGATGATGATCGCCTTGCCGCGCAGCGAGGGATCGTCGAGCTGCTCGACCGACGCGTAGAACGCGTCCATGTCGACATGCAGGATTCCCGCGCCGGTGTCGTCGGCACCCTCGGGTGAGACGACCCGGCCGGTTCCGTCGCCACGCCCCATGCGACCATCCTCCCAGCAACCGCGGACATCGAAGCGAGAGGGCGGATCCCGGCCGGGATCCGCCCTCTCGAAGCAGCACGGGCGCTCACGCGCCCTCTGCGGCTACGCCCCTGTCGAGCCGGCGCGCTCGAGCACCAGCTCGCGCACGCGCGCGGCGTCCGCCTGGCCCTTCATGGCCTTCATGACCGCGCCGATGACGGCTCCCGCCGCCTGCACCTTGCCGTCGCGGATCTTCTCCAGCACGTCGGGCTGAGCGGCCAGTGCCTCGTCGATGGCGGCGATGAGCGCCCCGTCGTCGGAGACGACCGCGAGCCCGCGGGCGTCGACGATCTCCTGCGGCGTGCCCTCACCGGCGATCATGCCCTCGAGCACCTGGCGGGCGAGCTTGTCCGTCAGCGTCCCGGCGTCGACGAGCGCCTGGAGAGCTGCCACGTCTGCCGGCGTCGCCAGCTCGGCGGGTTCGCGCCCCTCGGCGTTCGCGATGCGCAGAAGCTCGCCGGTCCACCACTTGCGCGCCGTGGCGGGCGACGTTCCCGCGGCGATCGTCGCCTCGACCTCGGCGAGAAGGCCGGCGTTCACGACACCCTGGAAGTCGATGTCGGCGAATCCCCAGTCGGCCTTGAGGCGACGCCGGCGAGCCGCAGGCGGCTCGGGCAGTGCGGCGCGCAGCTGCTCGATCAGCTCGAGCGAGGGCGCAACCGGCAGCAGGTCGGGCTCCGGGAAGTAGCGGTAGTCGTCGGCGTCGGACTTGGGGCGGCCCGGGGAGGTCGTGCCGGTGTCCTCGTGCCAGTGGCGCGTCTCCTGTGTGATCGTCCCGCCGGCGGCGAGGATCGCCGCCTGGCGCTGGATCTCGTAGCGCACCGCACGCTCGACCGAGCGCATCGAGTTGACGTTCTTCGTCTCGGTGCGGGTGCCGAGCTTCTCCTGGCCGCGCGGGCGTAGCGAGACGTTGGCGTCGCAGCGGAGGTTGCCGCGCTCCATGCGCGCCTCCGAGATCCCCAGCGCGATGACGATGTCGCGGATCGTCGCGACGTACGCCTTCGCGATCTCGGGCGCGCGGTGCTCGGCGCCGAAGATCGGCTTGGTGACGATCTCGACGAGCGGCACGCCGGCACGGTTGTAGTCGACCAGCGAGTATTCGGCGCCCTGGATGCGGCCGGTCGAGCCGCCGACGTGCGTGAGCTTGCCGGCATCCTCCTCCATGTGCGCGCGCTCGATCGGAACCGTGACGATCTCGCCGTCCGCGAGCTCGATGTCGACGGAGCCCTCGAACGCGATCGGCTCGTCGTACTGCGAGATCTGGTAGTTCTTGCCGAGGTCGGGGTAGAAGTAGTTCTTTCGCGCGAACCGGCTCGACGGCGCGATCGAGCAGCCGAGGGCGAGGCCCAGACTGATCGAGTACCGGACCGCGGTCTCGTTGACGACGGGCAGCGCGCCCGGCAGGCCCATGTCGACGGGCGCGACGAGGGTGTTCGCCTCGGCGCCGTGGTTCGCGGAGTTCGCGGGATTCGCCGCCGCCGAGAACATCTTGGTCGCGGTGTTGAGTTCGACGTGCACCTCGAACCCGAGCACCGGCTCGTACAGCTCGAGCGCCTTGTCGAAGTCCATCAGCTTGTCCTTCGCCATCAGCGGGCACCTCCGTTCGCGCCGAGAGCGGGCGCCCTGTCGAGGAGCGGACCGCCCCACGAGTCGACCAGCAGAGACTCCAGCGCCGCACCGACGCGGTACAGGCGCGCGTCCTCGTGGGCGGGCGCGAGGAACTGGATGCCGACCGGCAGGCCGTCCTCCGTCGCCAGACCCGACGGGATCGAGATGCCCGGCACGCCGGCGAGGTTCGCGGGGATCGTGGTCACGTCGTTCAGGTACATCTGCAGCGGGTCGTCGATCTTCTCGCCGAGTTTGAACGCCGTCGTGGGGGCGGACGGCGTCGCGATGACGTCGACCTCCGCGAAGGCGTCGGCGAAGTCGCGCTGGATGAGCGTGCGCACCTTCTGCGCCGAGCCGTAGTAGGCGTCGTAGTAGCCCGCCGACAGGGCGTAGGTGCCGAGGATGATGCGGCGCTTCACCTCGTCGCCGAACCCGGCGTCGCGGGTGGCGGCCATGACGTCTTCGACGGTGCCGCCGGGGACGTCGACGCGCAGGCCGAAGCGGACCGAGTCGAACTTCGCCAGATTGCTGGATGCCTCGGCCGGGAGGATCAGGTAGTACGCGGCGACGCCGTACTCGAAGTGCGGGGCGCTGATCTCGACGATCTCGGCGCCCTGCGCCTCCATCGCGGCCAGCGCCGCGCGGAACGACGCCGACACGCCGCCCTGGAAGCCGCTGTCGGGCAGTTCGCGGATCACGCCGACTTTGAGGCCCTTGAGCACCTCTCCGGTCGCGCCCTCACGGGCGGCGGCGGCGAACGACGGCCACTCGTGGGCGAGCGACGTGGAGTCGTGCGGGTCGTGCCCGCCGATCACGTCGTGAAGGAGCCCCGCGTCGAGCACGGTGCGGGTGACCGGGCCCACCTGATCGAGGCTCGATGCCAACGCGATCGCGCCGTAGCGGCTGACGCCGCCGTACGTGGGCTTGATGCCCACGGTGCCGGTGACGTGTGCGGGCTGGCGGATCGATCCGCCGGTGTCGGAGCCGAGGGCCAGCGGCGCTTCGAAGGCCGCGACCGCAGCGGCGGACCCACCGCCAGAACCGCCGGGGATGCGGGAGAGGTCCCACGGATTGCGGGTCGGACCGTACGCAGAGTGCTCGGTCGACGAGCCCATCGCGAACTCGTCCATGTTCGTCTTGCCGAGCGGGACGAGTCCGGCGGCGCGCGAGCGCGCGACGACGGTCGCGTCGTACGGCGACATATAACCCTCGAGGATCTTCGAGCCGCTGGTCGACGGCATGTCCGTCGTCACCAGCACATCCTTGATCGCCAGGGGCACGCCCGCGAGGGGACCCAGGTCGTGGCCGGCCGAACGCCGGCGGTCGATGTCGGCGGCCACGTCCAGGGCGTGCTCGCTGACGTGGAGGAACGCGTGCACGTCGGCGTCCACCGCCGCGATGCGGTCGAGGTGGGCCTGCGTGGCCTCGACGCTCGACACCTCGCCGGCGGAGAGCTTGTCGGCGAGCGCGGCGGCGCTCAGCTTCGTGAGATCGGTCACGTCGGGGTCCCTTACTGCTCTTCGCCGAGGATGGCCGTCACGCGGAAACGCCCGTCCGCGGAATCGGGCGCGTTCTGCAGCACCTGTGCGGGCGTCAGCAGATCACCGGGAACGTCGGAGCGGAACACGTTCTCGAGGGCGATCGGGTGGCTGGTGGCGACGACGTCGGGCGTGGCGACCTCGGAGACCTTGGCGATGTTGTCGACGATCGCATCGAGCTGGCCGGTCAGGCGCTCGACCTCTCCGTCGCTCAGCTGGATCCGGGCGAGCACACCGAGATGGCGCACGAGATCGGGGGTGATTTCAGACACCCGATAAGCCTACCGGGGCCGCACCACTGGCCCGAGGCGCCCCCGGCGTAGGCTGTGGCCGTGACGACCTACGACCCGCCTCGCCCCTGGATCGCCAGTTACGCCGAAGGCGTCCCGGAGGACCTCGCCCCCGTGACCGGCTCCCTCGTCGACATCGTCGATGCCTCGGCACGCGACTACCCGGATGCTGCGGCTCTCCAGTTCTTCGGACGCGAGACGTCGTACCGCTCGCTGCACGAGCAGATCGAGCGCGCTGCCGCGGGGCTCCGCGATCTCGGGGTGAAGGCAGGCGACCCCGTCGCGATCGTGCTGCCGAACTGCCCGCAGCACATCGTCGCGTTCTACGCGATCCTGCGACTCGGCGCCGTCGTGATCGAGCACAACCCGCTCTACACCCCGCGCGAGCTCCGCAAGCAGTTCGAGGACCACGGCGCGAAGCACGCGATCGTATGGACCAAGGTCGTCGCCACGGTGCAGGATCTCCCCGCCGACCTCGCGGTCACGAACCTCATCTCTGTCGACGTCATCAAGGCGATGCCGTTCGGCACCCGCCTCGCTCTCAAGCTCCCCATCGCGAAGGCCCGCGAGGCCCGCGAGGCACTGGCCGAGCGCGTGTCGGGAACGGTGACGTGGGAGCAGGTGGCCGCATCGTCGCCCCTGCCGGAGTCCCACCCGCGCCCGGCCACGGACGACCTTGCGCTCATCCAGTACACCAGCGGCACGACCGGCACCCCGAAGGGGGCCTCGCTCACCCACCGCAACCTGCTCTCCAACGCGGCACAGGCGCGCGCATGGGTGCCGTCGATCGTCCGCGGAGAGGGATGCGTCGTCTATGCCGTGCTGCCGATGTTCCACGCCTATGGGCTCACGTTGTGCCTGACCTTCGCCATGTCGATGGGCGCGCGGCTGGTGCTGTTCCCGCGCTTCGATCCCGACATGGTGCTAGAAGTGACCAAGAAGCATCCGGCCACGTTCCTCCCACTCGTCCCGCCGATCGCCGATCGCCTGCTCAGAGCCGCGCACGAGAAGGGCGTGTCGCTCGCGGGAACGGAGGTCGCGATCTCGGGCGCCATGGCGCTTCCGCACGAGCTCGTCGTGCCGTTCGAAGCCGCGTCCGGCGGGTTCCTGGTCGAGGGCTACGGTCTCAGCGAGTGCTCGCCGGTGCTGATGGCGAACCCGGTCGCCGGCAACCGCGTCCCCGGCACGGTCGGTCTGCCCCTGCCCGGCACGGAGTGCCGCGTCGTCGATCCCGACGACCCCACGCAAGACGTCCCGGCCGGTGAGCGCGGCGAACTCGTCGTGCGCGGACCGCAGGTGTTCGGTGGCTACTACGGCAAGCCCGAGGAGACCGAAGCGGTGTTCACCGACGGCTGGTTCCGCACGGGCGACATCGTCACGATCGACGAAGCCGGTTTCGTGCGCATCGTGGACCGGATCAAGGAGCTCATCATCACAGGCGGCTTCAACGTCGCCCCGACGGAAGTCGAGAACGCTCTGCGACAGCACCCGCAGGTGGAGGACGCCGCGGTCGTCGGACTTCCGAGCGATCATTCGGGTGAAGAAGTCGTCGCGGCGATCGTCGTCGCCCCGGGCCAGGAGATCGACGTCGAAGCCGTCCGCGAGTTCGCCCGCGGCATCCTCACGCCGTACAAGGTGCCCCGCCGCATCTACGTCGTCGACGAGCTCCCGAAGTCGCTCATCGGCAAGGTGCTGCGCCGGCAGGTGCGTGACCGCCTGCTCGCGCTGAACACCGGAGTCTGACTGGGCCCGGGCAACCGCACCAACCGGCCACGTGTAGGCGAACGGCGCCGCTGACGGACGCGCGCCGCCGCCCAGCCCGGCCTCACAGCACGTGCAGGCCTCACCGCCGACGTACTGGATGTATGTCCCGTACTTTCGGATGATCTCAGCGGTGCGGCGGTCTTCCTGATCCAGCCAGGCCTGGAGCGACGGCTCGAGCGGGTTTGTCATGGCATCTCCTTTTCATCGAAGCTTTCTTCGAATCTAGGTGCCACCTCCGACATCGCCCGCGAGCGCTTTCCTCAGTCCTGGGGGCGCCCCCTGGCCACCGCGATGCGGTACGGGTGCAATGACGCGAGGAACACT
>DATEOM010000509.1:0-3554 GCA_035274105.1 Microbacterium sp. | reverse complement strand
GATCTCCCCGTCGGGCGAGATCGAGAACTTCGAGTAGCCGGCGGCGCGCAGCGCGGGACCGCGATCGGCGAGCAGTTCAAGGATCTCTTCGAGCTCCATCAGCCGATCCCCCGCACGTTCAGATGTTGCTCCATGAATCGTCGAATCCGCCAACCAGCATGCCTGAGAACGCGCCGGCTTGCGAAGCTTCTTCGTCGCGGTCGTCCGGCGCGGGCTCGGCCGCCTGGCGTTTCAGCTCCGCTGCGGCGCGCTTCTCGGCCGGCGACTGCGGCGTCTGGACGGTGCCAGTCGAGATGAGAGTGCCGATGATCTTCCGGGCGATGATAAGCGTGTCACTCCCGTGATTAGCTTGGGCTTTGTTCTCGACCAGGTTGCCGTAGGTGTCCTCGGTCCACTGCAGCTCGGTGATCTCGCGCTCGAGGGGTGATCCCTTCAGGATCTTGATGCGGCCGTCGTGGAAGTCGCCGTTCACGATCCCGATCGCCGTGGCCTTGTACTTGTGGCTCCGGTCGAAGCGCACGACCTGGATCCCGTACACCCGACCGAGCTCGAGCTCCATCTGCTCCCCGCAGTCACCCTCGATGCCCAGCGGCCACTCGCCGATCGCGCCGATGAGCCCGCCCGGCTTGGACAGGTCGAGCTCGTCGCCGATCAGTAGCTGGGCGACGGAACGTGCGTACATCTTCTCGCGCTCGTCCTGGGGCCGCTGGTCGTCCTCCACCTTGCGCTGCGGTCCGCGCTCCATCCCGTAGATGTGGAAGATCTCCATCGCGGGGTCGGATGGAGAGAATGCAAACGCATTGCAAGCGAAGGGATCGGAGTAGCCCTCATCGAACGCGATCACGTACACGTAGTCGGTGAATGTGTCGGGCAACACCGCGAGCTGCAGGAGTCCGCGCCGCGGCGGGTCCCACTGGTTCCACGGCTTGCCCTCCTTGTGGGGCAGGTACTGGAACACGAGCATCGTGTTGTCGGCGGCCCACACACCATCGTGCTCGCGGCGCTTGATCGGGTTGTCCTCGCTCCACTGGCGGACCTTGGCGAGCCGCAGGTGCTCGAGGTGATTCGCGACAATCGCCGGGTAGCGCCGCATGGCGTCCGGAAGCTCGGACACCATGCGGGCGTTCCAGTGGAAGCTCACCCAGCCCTGCCAGCCCGGATGCTGTGCGAGCTCGCGGAAGGCGACGTGGAGCTTCGATCCCGGCCGCGTCGCCTCGTAGAAGAGCCCGCGCAGGATCACGCCCGGGGTCGACCCGAGACCGAGCCAGCCGGCGCGCTCGCCGAGCCGAGGGCCCACGATCCGATCGACGAACCACTCGATCAGCTGCGGCGGGAACTCGCAGATCTCGTCGACGCCCACGCCGTTGAACGGCTGGCCGCGCTGCTTTCCCATCTCGCGCTTGTCGTCCAGTCCGACGAGTTTCAGGCGCGCGCCGGTGCGATGGAACGTGCAGACGCGCTTGACCTCCTGGAAGGAAGCTTCGATGCCGAGACGCTCGCAAGTCTCCTTCATCGGATCCCACAGGAGATCCGTGGCCATCTCTCGCGTCGGCGCGCCGTAGATGAACCGCGCACCGGGGATCGCGGCCATCTGGATGATGTAGATGGCCTTGTAGACGGTCGTCTTGCCGCCGCTGCGGCCCGCGAGCAGCGTGAAGTACCGCAGCATCAACGAGCACACCGCCTGAACGGGCTCGGCCTGGTACTCGTGGCAGTCGGCGAGCACGCGGTCGCGGATCTCGGCGGCCCACGCGGCATCCGGGTCGCGCAGGCGCCGCGCGGCCTTCTGGTCGCTCCACGGCGCCTTGGTCAACCGGGCGGCGAGCTAGCGCGGCACATCTTCCGCATCAGGATTCTTCATCAGCCTCTCCGCGCACTCGGTCGCGTAGTCGAGCACGCGCTGGATCGCGGTCAGCGCGTCGGTCGCTTCGGGCGACGTCGCCACCTTGTTCAGGTGGAACCGCGCGGGCACGAGCGCGTTGCGGACCTCGCTGATCAGGGCGATGGCGATCTCGCGGTCGGTCATTCGTCGTTCCAGCACTGACAGGAGGTATCGAGCGACCCGCAGCCGCGACAGCACTTCGACATCAGCTCGAGGCGGTCATCGTCGCCCATCGCCGCCCAGAACGCCTCGCGGTCCCAAGAGCGCGTCAGGTACGCCAGCCGCGCGGACACGAACTGGAGGCGCTTCTGGCCGGCCGCTCGCCGCTCGGGCGACATTCCGGCCACGTTCTGCATCGACAGCGCCTGGAGCTCGATGCTGAGACGCGCGTGCTCCTGCTCGGGAGTCTCTGGTGGTGACGGCGTGCGGTACGGGTCACCGATCGCCTTCGGCTTCGACCTGTGCGCCTCGATCGCGAACAGGTAGGCGCCGGCGATCTTCTCCTGAAGCGCGATCGCGCCGTCGAGTTGCTTGCCGGTCGAGTCGATCAGCCGGAACGCGCTCGTCCCGAAGAGCTTCCGGAGGGCGGCAGCCTCCGGGGTCGGGTCCCACGTCGACTCGCCGATGTCCTCTTGCGTCGGCAGGGCGTCGTAGGCCTCGTTGATCTTGTCGCGCTCAGTCACAGTCGAACCACTCCTTGAGCGCGGCGAACGCGGCGGCGATCAGCTTGCCGTTCGGGTAGAAGATGTATCCCGCGTTGTCGGGCTCGCCCCAGTAGGTGTGCCGCAGCTCGCGGAGCACCTTGGCCGGGCCGCCTCCGTGGAACACCCGCTGGTAGGTGGACGGCTCGACCTCGACACCACCGATCGTTGCCGGTCCACCTGCCCACCCGAAGAGTGCGACCTCGGTCCACGTGTCGTCCGGATCGCCGGACTCGGGCTCGCACACCGCGAGCAGGCCACCCGGCGAGCGGTCGTCGCGGGGAAGCAACTCGACGACGCGGGTCGCGACCTTGCGGATGTCGGGCTCGGCGTACACCGGATCGCCGTTGTGGTCGGTGATCGGCGTCAGGCGTTCAGGGACGGACTTCACAGGCGAAGCCTACTCCGCCGGAACCCACTGCGCCCATTCGCGCGGGATCATGACCGGCTCGCCCGACGGCTCCTCCTCGGACGGCCGGTAGTGCAGGACGAGGTGGCACCCGACCCAGGGCAGGTACTCGATCCGGTACCGGTGATCGTTCACCCTGCGGCTGCCGTCGGGCATCGTCGCGTAGTAGTTGGCCGACACGGTGGTCGCTGCCGCCTTGCCACCCGGCAGTTCGCACGTGATGCCGGTGCGAAAGCGGAGCATCTTGACGCGCACCGGGCGCGCGCCTGCGGGGCCGGCCATGTACACGGGCGGCTTGGATTCGGTCTTCTTGTCGTCGCTCATGGGGACTCCTTGGCCAGCTTTTCGTGGAAGTACAGCGTGCGAACGCGAACGACTGGCCACCCGTCCGGGCCTTGGCGCACGACGATGCCGTCGTCGGCAATGAGGTGAATCGGTCGCCCAGTGAAGCTCACGCGCCCGTACCCGTGACTTGAGATCTTCCGCATCAGGTGGCGGACCGCGCAGACGATCGAGCGCTCGTCGGCGGGAACCTCAATCCACTCGTGCTGGCGTGCGATGG
>DATEOM010000508.1:0-2033 GCA_035274105.1 Microbacterium sp. | reverse complement strand
GGATTCCTCACCCGCGACGGCGTGCCGCCGCTCGAGCTGCGCAAGCTCGCGCGCGCCGAGCTCGCGGCGTACCCGAACGTGCGCGTGCTCGACCGCACCGTCGTCTCGGCGCTGATCGAGCAGCCGGGCGACGACGGGCTGCGCTTCATCGCGGCGCTGCAGGGGCGCGGCACCGGAACCCCGCCCGCCGTCGCCGCGCGCTCGGTGCTCGTGGCGACGGGTCTGCGCGAGACGCTCCCCGCTATCCCGAGCCTGCGCGCGTTCTACGGCATGACCGTCTTCAGCTGCGCCGCGTGCGACGCGTGGGAACTGCAGGACCGCCCGCTCGCTCTCATCGGCGAGACCCGCGACCTCGCCGCGCGCGCCCGGCTCATCGCCCGCTGGACCGACCGGCTCACCGTCTTCACCAACGGGACGGACGCGGTGGACACGGTCGAAGAGGCCGAGCTCGCAGCATCCGGGATCGTCGTCGAACGACGGGTCATCGACGACCTCGAGGGCGACCGCGGCACCGTCACCGCCGTGCGCCTCGTCGACGGCGCGCGCGTCGAGATCGACGGCGGGTTCGTGCGGCCGCAGTGGCACCCCGCCCTCGACTTCGTCGGCGGCATCGACCTCGAGCGCGACGGGTTCGGCAACCTGGTCACCGATCGCTCCGGGCGCACGTCGGTGTCGGGACTGTATGCCGCCGGGGATGCTGCCTCCCCCGGTCCGCAGCAGCTCATCGTCGCCGCGGGCCAAGGTGCCCGCGCGGCCGCCGTGCTCGTGCACGATCTCGTCGGGGTGCGCACCGCGCACTGAGGTCGCGCCCCTCGCGGTGCGCCCCACGATGTTCATCGATCGGACACCTCGGCGTTCCGGTTCAGGACGCCGCGGTCGACGAGGATGTCGCCGATGTCCCACGATCTGGCCGACGACTCGGCTGCCGAGCTCGACGCGCTGCGCCTGCGCGCCTACGGACCGGATGCCGACATCGACGACGATCCGCAGGCGCTGAGCCGGCTGCGCGAGCTCGAAGCGCAAGCCATCGGCGAGCCCGGGCCCGATGCCCCGGCCCTTGCGGCGGCGCCCCCGGCTACGGAGGAAGACGAACCGGTCACGGCCGCCGTCGCGCGAGCACCGTGGTGGGAGAGGCACCGCGCGCTCCTCTGGGGCGGGTCGCTGCTCGTCGCGGTCCTCGTCGGGGCGGCGGCGGCCTCGGTGCAGCTGACGCCGGGCAGGGAGCAGGTCGCGGTCCTCGGCGAGGATGTCGACGGACCGTGGCCGGAGCAGATGTGGGGCGCTCAGCCCCCGGACGGCGTGACGTTCGACGAGTACCTCGGTCTCACCGCGATCGCATCGGCCCGCGACTTCGGGAACGGCACCCACAGCACCTGCCTGTGGGTGTACGACTCACAGTCCGTCAACTTCGGCCTGTCGGCCGGGTCGTGCGCCGCCGGCTCGGCCCCCACGTCGACCACGATCGCCGTCACCTCGCAGGCGCCTCAGGCCCTGCTCGAGGAGTTCGCCGAGGGCACCACCCTGCAGTTCGTCCGCGACGGAGACCGCGTGATCGTCTACGCGCAGCGGCCGTAGCGGGGCGTCACCCCTCGCCGGTGAGGTCGGCCGTCAGCGCCTCACGGCCCGGCGCGAGCATCTCGTGCACCTGCCCGCCGTGGGTGCGGGCGGGCGCGACTGTGTCGGGCCAGTCGGCGATCTGCTGCTCGGCCCAGTCCGCCCACGAGATGATGTGCTCGTAGTGGCCGATCATGAACGTATTCGCCAGTGCGAAGAGGTGCTTGCGCTCAGGGAAGGTGCCACCGGTCTCGCTGATGAAGGCGGCGTACCGCGCGAACATCTCGCGGTTGGCCTGTGCCTGCTCACGGGTGCGGGTGAGAGTCGCGCGCAGGTCCTCGAGCGAACCCTGGTCCGACAGCAGCACGCGCACCATGCCCTCGAACTCGACGGTGGGCGGACGCACCGGCGTGCGCAGCCACGCCGCGAGCGCCTCGCGGCCCTCGGGGGTGATCGAGTAGATCGTGCGGGCGCGCTTG
>DATEOM010000507.1:0-3435 GCA_035274105.1 Microbacterium sp. | reverse complement strand
GCTGCCCGGCATGCGGCTCGACATCGGGTTCTTCGACTACCCGACCGGGGCGGAGTTCGGCGACTACCTCGAGCGCTGCGCGGCCGCGGTCGGCGCGCCGGTGCGGCTCTCGACCCTCGTCGAGCGGCTGTCGCTCGACGCCGACGGGCGGTTCCGGCTCGCGCTGTCGACGGGCGACGAGATCGTCGCGAGACACGTCGTCGTCGCCGCCGGTGCGCACGACCGGCCGCTCGTCCCGTCCTTCGCCGGCGAACTCGATCCGTCGATCCACCAGCTCCACGCCCACGACTACCAGGGTCCGGAGGACCTCGCACCGGGTGCCGTGCTCGTCGTCGGCGCGGCGAACTCCGGCACCGACATCGCGCTCGAGGCGGCGGCATCCGGTCATCCGACCACGATCTCGGGGCGCCACCCCGGCCAGATCCCGCCCGACATCGACACGCCGATCGGCAACCTCATGTCGGGGCTGTTCCTCAGGCGGCTGCGGGCGACGACCCTCGACACCGAGCGCGGGCAGGCGTTCCTGCGCGCGAATCGCGGCCACGGCGTGAACCTCGTGCGCAACAAGACCCGTGACCTCGTGAAGGCGGGGATCCCACAGGTCGCGCGCGTGCAGGGCGTGCGCGACGGGATGCCGCTGCTCGAGTCCGGCGAGACGCTCGACGTGACCACGGTGGTGTGGTGCACCGGCTCGCTGCCGGAGTTCGGCTGGATCGACATCCCCGGCGTGCTGTCGCCCGACGGCGCCGTCGCGCATCGGCGCGGAATCGTCGACGCCGCGCCCGGCCTCGCGTTCGTCGGCCTGCCGTTCCAGTACTCCGTGATGTCGCCGACGCTCGTCGGCATGCGGCCCGACGCCGAGTACGTGGTCGAGCGTCTGCTCAGCCCCGTGGCGGTGCCCCAGGCAGCCTGAGGCTTCGGGTCAGCGCACGGGGAGCAGGCAGGTCGGCGACGGCGCGTCGGTGCGGTGCCGCACGCGGCCGGGCACCCCCGTACGCACGTCGAGCGTGAGGGAGGCGACCTCGTTCGACAGCTGCCCGGCGACGAGCAGGATGTCGCGCACCACCACGTGGTGCCGCGGCCAGTCCACCCCGGCGTCGACGAGGGCCACGGGCGACACGAGCTCGCCGGCGCCCCGCACGCGCAGCGTCGCGAGCGTGTTGCTGCCGCGGACGCCGGCGTAGAGGAACTCGCCGTCGCGCGAGGCCGCGAGCTCGGCGGCGCTGTCGCCCGGGAGCGTTCCGGCGCCGAGCGGCGTGCCGCCGACGAGGCTCCAGGTGCCGTCGGTCGCCGGCGCGAGCACGAACAGCTCGCATGAGGACTCGGTCACGACGTACAGGTGCCCGCTCGGGTGCCACACCATGTGCCGCGGGCCGCTGCCCTGCGGCAGCACCACCTGCTGCACCTGGCGCAACCCGTTCGCGCCGTCGCGCCAGAACCGCACGACGTCGTAGCCGAGGTCGGTCGTCGCGATGAGCCCGCCCGGCAGGAACACCGCCTCGTGGGCACGCGAGGGACGGGAGACGGATGCTGCGTCCTCGCCGCCCGGTGCCGGCTCGGCCTCTTCGCGGTCGTGGTCGGGCACGAGGTGCGCGTACTCGTCACCCGCCGCCTCGCGCAGCGCGCGGGCTGCCGCGGCGAGGTCGATGTCACCGGCCCGTTCCGGTGCACGGTCGGGGCCATAGGGGTCGGTGGCCGCAGGAGCGATCGCCGGCGACGAAGGGCGGCCCGCAGCATTCAGGTCCATGCGCACCACGCGCCCGTCGCCCCAGCAGCTCGCAATGAGGAACCGGCCGTCGGGCGACACGGCCACATGGCACACCGCCTCGCCGGCGGCGACGGGCGCGCCGAGCGGCGCGAACGTCGTGTCGCCGGTGCGGCGGAACGCCTGCACCTGCGCCCGCTGCTCGAGCGCCGCGTAGACCACATCCCCCGGCGCCACCGTCAACGAGCCGGGGTGGGCCGCCAGCCACGACGGCGAGTCGGTCGTCGCGACCTCGCCGGCGAACGCCAGCGCGCCGCCCGCCGAGGCGTCGTCGGCGGCGCCGGCGAGCAGCATCCCGAATCCCGACGCGTTGCCGTCCATGTCGGCGGTGTACCCGCCGAGCCAGAACCTCATGCGGGCGGGCTCAGTCGACGAGGTCGTGGCGCACGATCACGGCGTCGCGGGCGGGGCCCACGCCGATGACCGAGATGCGGGTGCCGCTCATCGCCTCGAGCGCCAAGACGTACTCCTGCGCCTCGCGAGGAAGCTCGTCGAACGTGCGGGCGCCGGAGATGTCGTGCTTCCAGCCCGGGAAGTACTCGAGGATCGGCTTGGCGTGGTGGAAGTCCGACTGGTTCACGGGGATCTCGTCGAAGCGCTCGCCGTCGACCTCGTACGCCACGCACACCGGGATCTGGTCGAGACCGGTGAGGATGTCGAGCTTGGTCAGCACGAGGTCGGTGATGCCGTTGATACGGGTCGCGTAGCGGGTGATGGGCGCGTCGTACCAGCCGACGCGGCGCGGACGGCCGGTCGTGGTGCCGAACTCGAAGCCGCGCGAGCGGAGGAAGTCGCCGTTCTCGTCGAACAGCTCGGTCGGGAACGGGCCCGAGCCGACGCGCGTCGTGTACGCCTTCACGATGCCGACGATGCGGTCGAGGCGGTTGGGGCCGACGCCCGAGCCGGTCGCGGCGCCGCCGGCGGTCGCCGACGACGACGTGACGAACGGGTAGGTGCCGTGGTCGACGTCGAGCATGGTCGCCTGGCCGCCCTCGAACACCACGACGTCACCCGCGTCGAGCGCGTCGTTCAGGAGCAGGCCGGTGTCGCAGACCATCGGGCGCAGGCGCTCGGCGTACGACAGCAGGTCGTCGACGATCTCGTCGGCGGTGATCGCGCGGCGGTTGAAGATCTTGACCAGCAGGTGGTTCTTCTGGTCGAGAGCGCCCTCGACCTTCTGACGCAGGATGTTCTCGTCGAAGAGGTCCTGCACGCGAATCCCGACGCGGTTGATCTTGTCGGCGTAGGCGGGACCGATGCCGCGACCGGTGGTGCCGATCTGGCGCTTGCCGAGGAAGCGCTCGGTGACCTTGTCGAGCGTGCGGTGGTACTGCGTGATGATGTGCGCGTTCGCGCTCACCCGCAGGCGGGAGGTGTCGAGACCCCGGGCGTGCAGCGCCTCGAGCTCGTAGAAGAGCACCTCGAGGTCGATGACGACGCCGTTGCCGATCACGGCGTTCACGCCGGGAGACAGGATGCCGGACGGCAGCAGGTGCAGCGCGTACTTCTCGTCGCCGATCACGACCGTGTGGCCGGCGTTGTTGCCGCCGTTGAACTTGACCACCCAGTCGGTGCGCTCACCCAGGAGATCGGTGGCCTTGCCCTTGCCCTCGTCTCCCCACTGGACTCCGACGATCACGATGCCTGGCATGGGCTACTCCCCCGTTATC
>DATEOM010000506.1:0-2870 GCA_035274105.1 Microbacterium sp. | reverse complement strand
GGAAGGTACGCGTCGTCTCGCGCTTCCTCGGCGGCGGGTTCGGATGCAAGGGGCCTTACTGGCCACACACGACCCTAGCCGCGGTCGCCGCGAGGCGAGTCGGGCGTCCCGTCAAGCTGGTGCTTACCCGCGCCCAGATGTACACCTCGGTCGGATACCGTCCCGAGACCGTCCAGCGGGTGCGCCTGGGGGCCAGGCAGAATGGCACTCTCACGGCGACCATCCACCACAGCACTTCCACCGGTTCGGAGGCGGGCGAGTTACCCGAGCCGGCGGCCGAGATGACCAAGATGCTCTACTCTTGCCCGAACCTCGAGACGCGCCACCGCCTGGTCAAGCTGAACATGGGCGTACCGAGCCTCATGCGAGCACCCGGCGAGGCGAGCGGCTCCTTCGCCCTTGAGTCGGCCCTCGACGAGTTGGCGTACGAACTCGGCATGGACCCGATAAGGCTACGCCTGCGAAACTACGCCGAGGTCGAGCCCGACAGCGGCAAGCCGTGGTCGAGCAAGGCGTTGCACACCTGCTACGAGGAGGGGGCAGAACGCTTCGGCTGGGAGCGCCGCGACCCGGAGCCCCGCTCGATGCGCGACGGGCGGTGGCTCGTCGGCTGGGGTATGGCCACGGCGGCCTACTCCAGCGCGAGCTTGCCCGCCATGGCGCGAGTGCGAATCCTCGCCAACGGACGGGCGGTCGCCCAGAGCGGTACGCAGGACCTCGGGACCGGAACGTACACGGTCATGGCCCAGGTCGCCTCGGACACGCTCGGGCTGCCGCCGGACAGGATCACGTTCGAACTAGGCGACACCACGCTGCCCTTCGCGCTCACGTCGGTCAGCTCTTCGACAGCTCGCAGCGTGGGTCCGGCGGTCCGGGCGGCCGCCGAAGCAGCCAAGAGGAAGGCGCTCAAGCTGGCGGTGCGCGACAGGAAGTCGCCGCTTTACGGTGCCGAGCCGGAAGCGGTCGGGGCTGCGGAAGGCGAGGTGTTCTTGAAGGCCGACCCATCCAGACGCGATACCTACGCCGCGATCCTCTCGCGCCGCAGGATGGACAAGGTAGAGGCGAGGCGCATCACCGGGTTGCCCGAAGCGTTGCACGGGATCGCGCCAGCCATGCTCCCCTCCGTACCCGGGGGACTACTGCGGGCCGCAACCTCGCCCTTCGCCGGTAAGCACTCTACGTACGACTTCGGCGCCCAGTACGTCGAAGTACGGGTAGATCCGGACCTCGGGATCGTGCGGCTCTCCCGCGCCCTCGGGGTCTTCGACATCGGCACGGTACTCAATCCGAAGACGGCCAGGAGTCAGGCCATAGGCGGGATCACCTGGGGTCTCGGGATGGCGCTCCTGGAACAGAGTCCGGTGCACGCCATGTTGGGCAAGTTCCTCTCCCCCAACCTCTCGGGCTACCTCGTCCCGACCAACGCAGACGTCCCGGCGATCGACGCCTTCTTTGTCGGTAAACCCGACCCGCACGCCAACCCGCTCGGCGTCAAGGGGGTCGGCGAGCTCCCGATCGTGGGCGTCGCCGCGGCGATCGCCAACGCCGTTTACCACGCGACCGGAAAGCGCATCCGCGACCTGCCCATCACGCCGGAGAAGTTGCTGTAGGCCACGACTCGCGTGACGGTACCATCGAGCGGATTCCGTACGGTAGGAAGGAGAGATCTCATGTCCGACACCACGACCGAGTCGCCATCCGGGGCCGATCCCCCGCATACGCCGATCCTGCGCACGCTCGCCATCGCCACCGGGTTGACCGCGATCATCGCCGTGATCGTGCTTGCCTTTTCGTGGCCGGCCGTCACGGCTGACCCCGATGACGTCACCATCGCGGTCGTCGGCCCGGAGGCCGCGGTTTCTGCGATCGAGACCCAGCTCACCAAGGGGGGCGACGGCGTCTTCGACATCACCGCCGTCGACGACAGGGAAGAAGCGGTCGAAGGCATCGAGGAACGCGACTACTTCGGGGCGATCATCCTCGGCCCGGAACCGGAGCTGCTCACCGCATCAGCGAACGGCGCGGTGAACGAGGTTGTCGCACAGCTGGCCACGCCCCTCCAGACCGCGCTCACCGCACAGGCGCAGGCGGCCGCCGAAGCAAGCGGCCAGGCCGCACCGAACGTGAAGCTGACCGTCACCGACATCGTCCCCTTCTCCGAGGACGACCCCAACGGCAGCCTGCTGTCCTCTGCCTTCTTCCCGATGCTTCTTGGCGGCATCATCGGCGGCGTCACGATCGCCACGCTCATCGTCGGCTCCGTGCGGCGCATCCTCGCTGTGACGGTGTACTCCGCGGTCGGGGGCGTTGTCCTCACCAGCATCCTCCAGGGGTGGTTCGGGTCGATCCAGGGCGATTTCTGGCTCAACGTCGGCGCGTTCTCCATGACCATCGCCGCGATCGCTACGCCCATGATCGGGTTCGTCGCTCTCATAGGCCGCGCCGGAACAGCCGTGGGTCCCGTCGTGATGATGCTCTTCGCGAACCCGATCTCCGGTGCCGCGCTACCCCCGCAGTTCCTCCCCGGCTCGTGGGGCGAGATAGGGCAGTGGTTCCCGCCGGGCGCCGCAGCAACCCTCGTGCGCGAACTGTCCTACTTCCCGAACGCCGACATGACTTTCCCCTGGCTCGTCCTTACCGGCTGGGTCGTCGGCGGACTCATCCTCACCCTCGTCGGACACTTCCGCACCACGATCACCGAGAACCGCCAAGACTCAACGGCCGAGAAAACCTCCTCACGAGAAGCCACAGCCACCTCCTGACACAACGCCCTGCCTCCTCGAGGGGCGGAGCACCCGCTCTACCCCTCGACGGCGGATGACAGGACAGACTCAGCCAAAAAATAGCCCAACGTTTAGGCGGCGCCAGAC
>DATEOM010000505.1:0-3440 GCA_035274105.1 Microbacterium sp. | reverse complement strand
TGTGCGCGCTCGGCCTCCATGCGGGCGGCGTCGAGCTTGGTCTTGAGGTCGCCGACGCGGTTGAGCGATGCGCGCTCGCGCTCCCATCGGCTCTGCAGCTCACCGAGCTTCTCCTGCTCGGTGCGCAGCGTCTCGCGGAGCGCCGCGAGACGCTCCTTCGAGGCCTCGTCCTTCTCCTTCTTCAGCGCGAGCTCCTCGAGCTTCAGCCGGTCGACGTGGCGGCGCAGCTCGTCGATCTCGAGCGGCGCCGAGTCGATCTCCATGCGCAGCCGCGACGCGGCCTCGTCGATGAGGTCGATGGCCTTATCGGGCAGCTGACGGCTCGGGATGTAGCGATGGCTGAGGGATGCCGCGGCCACGAGCGCGGCATCCGCGATCGCCACCTTGTGGTGCGCTTCGTACCGCTCCTTGAGCCCGCGCAGGATCGCGACCGTGTCTTCGACGCTCGGCTCGCCGACGTACACCTGCTGGAAGCGGCGCTCGAGCGCGGCATCCTTCTCGATGAACTCCCGGTACTCGTTGAGGGTCGTCGCGCCGATCATGCGCAGCTCGCCGCGCGCGAGCATCGGCTTCAGCATGTTCGAGGCGGCCACCGATCCCTCCCCTCCGCCCGCCCCCATGAGGACGTGCAGCTCATCGATGAACGTGATGACACGACCGTCGGACTCGGTGATCTCTTTGAGGACGCTCTTGAGGCGCTCCTCGAACTGGCCGCGGTACATGGCGCCGGCGACGAGCGCCGAGATGTCGAGGGTGACGAGCTCTTTGTTCTTGAGCGACTCGGCGACGTCGCCCGCGACGATGCGCTGCGCGAGGCCCTCGACGACGGCCGTCTTGCCGACGCCGGGCTCGCCGATGAGGACGGGGTTGTTCTTGGTGCGGCGGGTCAGCACCTGGCTGACACGGCGGATCTCGCTGTCTCGCCCGATGACGGGGTCGAGCTTGCCCTGGCGGGCGCGGTCGGTGAGGTTGATGCCGAACTGCTCGAGGGCGCTCTGCGCGTCCTCCTGTCCGGGCTGTTGCGTGGCGTTCATCTGTCTCCTGAAGTGTCTGCGGCAAAGTTGAGCCGTACTGACTCAAGTTTAGCAATGGACGGATGCCTCGGCAACGCCTCGTGCGGAATCCGCCCGTGCGCCGGGCGTCGAGATCGCATGATCTCGCCGAATCCACACGTTGTCGGCGTCAACAACGTGTGCTCTCGACGAGAGCGCATGATCTCGTCCGCGAAGCCGCCGCCCCTCGTCGGCGAAGCCGTCGCGCCGCGCAGAAGCCGTCGCCCGCCGCGCTCCGGCCCCGGGGGCGGAATCAGCGGTCGACCTCCGCGCGGGCGTCGGCATGCGCCCGACGCAGCCCCTCGCCCACCCACTCGGTGCCGCGGTAGACGTTGGCGGCGCCGATGTCGGCGGTGAGGCCGCCGGCCTCGAGCTGGGAGACCACGCGATCCTCGGTGGCGACGACCTTGAGGGTCGAGTCGGCGTCGCGCAGCTGGGCCGCGAAGCGGCGCAGCACCTCGACGTGGGAGAGTCCGATCTCGTCGGTGCCGCGCAGGCGCACGATGACGACCGAGCCGCTCGACTCGCGACTGACGTCGGGGAGCTGGCGCTCGAACACCGGTGCGCTCGCGAAGAAGAGGCTGCCGTACGGCTGCAGCACGAGCACCTCCCCCGGGGGCACGACGGCCGGCGGGTCGGTCTCTCGCATGCGCCCGTCATCCGTCACGCGCACCGCCCGCACGCGCACGCTGTTCGACTGCTCGGCGACGTAGAGGATGACACCGAGACCCACCCCGACCAGCACCGCGAACTGCAACGGGATGATCAAGGTGAGTCCGAAGGTGACAGCCATGATCGTCGTCGGCAGCGGTCCCGACTTGATGACCGAGTACACGCGGCTGGGCTTGATCGCCCGCCAGCCCACGACGATCAGCAGGCCCGCGAGCGCCGGCATCGCGACGAACGCGACGACGTCTGCCAGGAGGAACACGACGACCGCCATCACGGCGCCCGCGACGAAGAGCGAGAGCCGTGTCTTCGCCCCCGCCTGCACGATCAGCGACGACCCCGACATGGACCCGCCGACCGGCATGCCCTGAAACAGCCCCGACACGACGTTGCCCAGTCCCTGCCCCATGAAGTCGCGGTTCGCGTCGGCCCGCTTGCCGTCGGCGGTCGGGATGCCGGCCGACACCGCCGCGCCCTGCACGAGGCCGATGAACGTGAGCGACAGGGCGGGGATCAGCAGATTCGGCGCATCGGCGATGCTCGGCAGCACCGGCGCGGGGAGGCCGCGAGGCACGTCCACGATGTCGCGCAGCAGCACGACCGGGTTCTGCACCCACAGGTTCAGCAGCACCGCGCACACCGAGCCCACCACCACCGCGATGACGAGGCCCATGCTCCCGACGCGGGTGGGCAGCAGCACCACGATGATCAGCACCGCGATCACGCCGACGACCAGCGACGGGATGTTCCACTGCCCGACGTGCACGAGCACGTCGATGGTCTTGAGCAGCCGGTTCGCGCCCTGCGCCTGGTACCCGGTGAAGTTCGACAGCTGGCCGAGGATGATGTTGACGCCGATCGCGGTGACGAACCCCGTCATGACCGCCGTGGGCACGAAGCTGATGAGCCGGCCGCCGCGCAGCAGTCCGGCGATCACCATGATGATGCCGGTGAGGATCGCGAGTGTGAAGAGCCCGCGGTCAGGGTTCGGCAGGGTGTCGAGTCCGGCATCCGACACGACGAGCGCCATCGCGCTGGTCGCCTGCACGGCCATGAACGCGCTGCTCGTGAGCACCGCCGCACCCACCATGCCGAAGAGGTACCCGTAGAGTCCGGCGAGCGGATTCACGCCCGCGAGGAGTCCGGCCGCGAGGCCGTCGGGCACCGCCTCGACGCCGAGGATCACGCCCGCGACGGCGTCCTTGCGCAGCGTCTTACGAGAGAACCACGATCTCGGATCGAACCCCACGGGTCACACGCTAGCGAAGGCGTCGCCCTCGCCGGAGGCGCCGCCAGCGACGCACGCGTTCATCCGGCGTAATTCACGCGACATGCATGAAGAGATGCCTCCCAGGATTCTCCCAGGATCGCTAATGTGACCGCTAGCGGGACTCACTGCCCGCTCGGGCGCGCTCTGCCGCTCGACGTTGAACGGCCTCCGGGCCGATTTGAAGGGATCTCGCCATGACCAACACTGACGTCAACACTTCCGGGTGGGCAGGATGGGGCGTCTTCGCCGCCGTCGTGCTGATCGTCGGCGGCACCATCGACGCTTTCCACGGCCTCCAGGCCCTCATCGGGCCTGACACCGCCTACTTCATCGGGGAGGAAGCACTCTTCTCGATCGACGTGCAGGGCTGGGGCTGGTGGCACCTGATCGCCGGCGCGCTGCTCATCCTCGTCGGCATCTTCCTGCTCCTCGGCGCGACCTGGGCCCGC